>JASEHB010000679.1 GCA_030018745.1 Desulfatibacillaceae bacterium
GAAAGCTCGGCGTCAAAGGATTTCATTATGGTTGGCAGGGCAATGTTTACAATGGAGCTGTCCAGGGTGGACATGAAAATGCCCGTTGCCACAAGAAAAAAAACAAGCCACCTTGCCCTGCCTGTTTTTATCTGCTCAATTGAAGAGTTCCGGCTCATAAGACGCGTTTGCCTGGTGGAAATATTTTGTTGGTTAAGGTTGCTTTTATGTTAATGAGTCTTGCTCAAAATCCTGCTTTGCCGTGAAGCATGAAAGCCCGGCCAGCATAGGAAAAGCCTTCCCTGGTGTCAACAAGGCCCCAAATTTAAAAGCTCAATGTTTTTTTGGCTTGCCCCTTTTAATTGAAACAAAGTAGGCTTTAATTTAGCGGATTGCTTTTGCCGCCGTTCTTGTGTGCGGTTTTTGAAAAGAAAAAGAAAATGAACCAAAGCCAAAAAAAGCCAAGCGAAATCACCGGCTGCATCCGTTGCGGAAAATGCTGCGCCAAAGGCGGCCCTGCCCTTCACAGGGAAGACTTGACCCTTGTCAAAGGCAGCGCCGCCGTGGAATGGAGAAATTTAATCACCTACCGCAAGGGCGAGCTGGTTCACGACAATGTAAAGGGAGGCCTCACCTGCCTTGAAAGGGAGTTTGTAAAGCTGCGCCCTGCCCAGGAAGGCCCTGCCTGCATTTTTTATGATTCCGACCTTTGCGGCTGCTCGATTTATCCTTCCCGCCCTCTGGAATGCAGGGTTTTAAAATGCTGGGACACAGGCAAAATTGAAGAGGTTTATTGCCAGGAAAGACTTGTGCGCCAGGATATTATTCAAGATTCCAAAACCCTTTTGCAGATTGTTGGCGAGCACGAAAAACGCTGCTCCCACAGTGGGTTGCGGCAAATCACGCAAAGCCAGGATATGAACTGGGAGGAAAAGGCCCAAAAAATTGTTGATATGCTTTCAACAGATAAGGCTGTTCGGGATCTTGTGGCTCAAAAGGCCGGGCTTGATTTGGCTGTGCTGGATTTTATTTTTGGCCGTCCCCTTTTTATGACCCTTTTCCAGTACGGTCTTTCCTGCGAGTTTACAGGCAGTGGCTGGAAGCTTAAAATTGCGTCAAATCCATAGCCGGAGCCTTGCCGGGCCTCTTTGAAGAAAAGGAGGGCTTTGTCATGAAAAAACCCCGTGCGCTAAAAAATCTTGCCGGGATTTTAAGCTGCCTGCCAGGAGCAGGCATTGTGCGAAAAGGCATTAACAAGGCGGATTCAAAAACAAGGCCCTACCAGTTGATGGCTCTCCTTGCCGTGCGCACCGCAATTGACAGGCAGATTGAGCGCCTTGCAGAAACGCCGGTAACCTCATCATCGGCCTCCCGTTCGGAATCCATAGAGATAGAATGAGCCAAAAGGTTTAGGGCCGCCAAAAACAGGAAGGCATAAAAAAGCAGGGTGCTTTTCTGCATTAGTATTTGGTGCCAGGAACGGGAATTGAACCCGTACAGAGACAAAGCTCCGAGGGATTTTAAGTCCCTTGCGTCTACCTGTTCCGCCATCCTGGCATATTTTTTTTGAA
>JASEHB010000073.1 GCA_030018745.1 Desulfatibacillaceae bacterium
CAAAAACAAAAGCAGAAGTAGCATGAAAAATCCCTGTTGCCCTTGCCCCCCAAAACCGCTTCCGGCCAAAGGCATCTGACTTGTTTTGACTATCGAAAAAAAACAGCAAGGAACCTGCTGTCAAGGAAAACCGCCCTCCCCTGCCCCAAAGGGTATCAGGGCCGCCTGGGCCTTTCACCAAGGGTCACGGTAATATCCTGCTGTGAGCCATCCCGCAGAATCCGCACTGTAATTTCCTGGCCGGGCTTGAACTTGCGCATTGCCCGCACAAAGGCGTCAGAGCCTTCCATTTTGGTTTCGCCCATCTGCAGAATAACATCGCCGCCCACAGGCAGCACGGAATTGCCTATGCGCAGCCTTTTTTTAGGCCCCATAAGCCCGGCCTGCTTTGCAGGGCTTTTGTCTGCAATCTCGGTTATGAGCAGCCCGTACTCGGTATCAAGCCCAAGGAAGCTGGCTATTTCAAGGTTGAGAGGGAAAACCAGGACACCAATATAAGGATAGCTCACGAAGCCTTTTTCAATTATTTCCGGCACAACCCTTTTGACTTCATCCACCGGAACCGCAAAGCCTATTCCAACAGACCCGCCCGAAGGAGACAATATGGCCGTGTTGACCCCTATGACCCAGCCCATGCTGCTGATGAGCGGCCCGCCGGAATTGCCCGGATTGATGCTGGCATCGGTCTGGATAAGGTCTTCCATGAGGTTGCCGCCAGGGGCGGCGACAGAGCGGCCCAGGGATGACAAAACCCCGGTTGTGAGGGTGACGCCAAGGCCAAAGGGGTTACCGATGGCCCATACTTTCTGGCCCACCACAAGTTCTGTTGACTCGCCAAGGGTAAGGGGAAATAGCTTTTCAGCAGGAGCGTCAATCTTTATGACCGCAATATCCGATTCCGGGTAAACGCCCCTCAAAACCGCCGGATATTTGCTTTGATCCCACAGGGTCACTTCAAGGCTGCGGGCGTTTGTTATGACATGGTTGTTGGTGAGAATGTGGCCTTCCTTGTCGAGCACAATGCCGCTTCCAGCACCCTCGCGCGGGTAGGCCCGCAAAAAGAAATCATAGGTGACCACCGTGGTGGTTATGTTCACAACACCCCGGTAAGTGTGATTGTATATGCCTATGTTGATCCTCTCTTCGGGCAGAAATGCCCAAAGGCAGGGCGCATGAACCGCAAACAGCACAAGGGCTGCGGCCAGAGCTTTTAAAAATCGGGCTTTCATGAACAAAGAGTTTTTAAAGATAGGGCCTCCAAAAAAAGCAAAGCCGCTTTTAACCAGCCTTCAGAATATGGAACAACGGCTTTTTTTTAAGAAAACTTGACCGCGCACCCCCTGTTGAGCCTGACGGAGTGCCGGGACGCACAAATGACCGGGGTCGATCCGCGACACAGACAAAGCCACTTATCGCTGCTTCCTTCCGGATCTGACGAGGTTCGCAACCGTCTGTTGCGCGGCGGCCGGCCGCGTGCTGTCCCAACCACGCCGCCAGATGGCCCTCCAGAGGGGATTCAGCCCTGCATGGAGCGGGTTTCAGGCTACAGGGAACCGCTACCTCCCCGCCTAGCGCAGCCAAGCCTTATAAATATAGCGGCTGGCTCAAATTATATCAAGCACAATCATAAACTTGCTGACAGGCAAAGGGGGTTGACAGCAAGTTATGCAGTCTTATCTTTTTGGCGTTGCAGCATATTAAAAAAATCTCAAGCTATTCTGGTGCGTTAAATTATGGAGAAGTTTAAAGGGAAAGGCTCGGCCCAGAAAGAGGCCGACAGGATAATGGAAGAAGGCGACCTTCAGGAAAAAGAGTTGTCCCTTGAAACGGACAAGGAAGCCCCCCAAAGCCCCCAAAGCAGCCCGGACAAGGTTCTTGCCGAGCTGGAGGAGACCAGGGACAGGCTTTTGAGAACTCTGGCGGAAATGGACAACTTCAAAAAGCGCTCCCAAAGGGAGATGGAGGATTTCCGCAAATACGCCAACGAGGACCTGATAAAAGGCCTTCTGCCGGTCATTGACAACCTTGAAAGGGCGCTGGAAAGCGCACGCAAGGGCCAGTGCGATATTGGCGCCCTTGTGGAGGGGATTGATCTGACCGCAAAGGAAATATCCGCACTTCTGGGCAAATACGGCGTTACCTGCGTGGATGCCCTGGGAAAGCCCTTTGACCCGGCTTATCATCAGGCGCTCATGCAGCAGCCAAGCCATGAGCACCCTGAAAACACGGTCATGGAGGAGGTGCAGAAGGGATACACCATGAAGGACAGGCTGTTAAGGCCATCCCTTGTGTGCGTTTCTGCGGGCAGCCCCAAAAAAGGCGCAGATGAAAACTTGAATTGAGCAGCATTTTTGAACAAGGGCAAGGCGATACACTGACTGCACGGCGTGCGGGCAGCCTGCTGATGCTGGCGCGGCCTGCAAGGCCCTGCAAAAAAATACAATATAAGGAGGCATGAGAGAAAATGGGAAAAGTCATAGGAATCGATCTTGGAACCACAAACTCCTGCGTGGCTGTCATGGAGGGTGGAGAGGCAAAGGTCATAACCAACGCGGACGGAGGCCGTACAACTCCATCCATTGTGGCCATCTCCAATTCCGGAGAGCGCCTTGTGGGCCAGATAGCCAAGCGCCAGGCCATCACCAACCCCACAAACACGGTGTTTGCGGTCAAAAGGCTCATCGGCAGGCGCTATGATTCAAAAGAGGTGCAGGAGGACCGCAAGGTTCTGCCCTATAAAATCACCAAGGCAGATAATGGTGACGCCTGGGTGGAGCTTCAGAGCAAAAGCTACAGCCCGCAGGAAGTCTCCAGCTTCATTCTGGGATACCTCAAAAAGGCTGCCGAGGATTACCTGGGCCAGCCCGTAACAGAGGCCGTCATCACGGTGCCGGCTTACTTCAACGACTCCCAGCGCCAGGCAACAAAGGATGCAGGCAAAATCGCGGGCCTTACCGTGCTTCGCATAATCAACGAGCCTACTGCCGCCTCCCTTGCCTACGGGCTGGACAAAAAGGCGGAAAAGAAGATTGCAGTCTTTGACCTGGGCGGCGGAACCTTTGACATTTCCATACTGGAAATTGCAGACGGCGTTTTTGAGGTCAAGTCAACCAACGGCGACACCCACCTTGGCGGCGAGGACTTTGACCAGAAGGTCATAGACTACCTGGCTGACGAGTTCAAAAAGGATCAGGGCATTGATCTGCGGGGCGACAAAATGGCCCTCCAGCGCCTCAAGGAGGCAGCGGAAAAGGCCAAGATGGAGCTTTCCACAAACCTGGAGACAGATGTCAACCTGCCCTTTATCACGGCAGATGCCTCCGGGCCGAAGCACCTTAACATAAAGCTCTCCCGCTCCAAGCTGGAATCTCTTGTGGCAGGCCTGCTGGACCGCATTGACGGCCCCTGCAAAACCGCCATGAAGGACGCCAAGGCCACCCCGGCCGATATTGACGAGGTTATCCTTGTGGGCGGCATGACCCGTATGCCCGCAGTTCAGGAGAGGGTGTCCAAAATTTTCGGCGGCAAGCAGCCCAACAAGAGCGTAAACCCCGATGAGGTGGTGGCCCTGGGCGCAGCCATTCAAGGCGGCGTGCTCAAGGGCGATGTCAAGGATGTCCTCCTTCTGGATGTGACGCCCTTGACCCTTGGCATTGAAACCTTGGGCGAGGTCATGACCCCGCTCATCGAGAAAAACACAACCATACCTGTTCGCAAGAGCCAGATATTCTCGACAGCCGCGGACAACCAGCCTGCGGTTTCCATCCATGTGCTCCAGGGCGAGCGGGAGATGGCCGCCAACAACAAAACCCTTGGCCGCTTCGAGCTTACGGGCATACCCCCTGCCCCGCGCGGCGTGCCCCAGGTGGAAGTCACCTTTGACATTGACGCCAACGGCATTGTGAGCGTTTCCGCCAAGGACCTTGGCACAGGCAAGGAGCAGAGCATCAAAATAACCTCCTCTTCGGGCCTTACCAAGGATGAGATTGACCAGATGGTCAAGGACGCCGAGGCCCACGCGGACGAGGACAAGAAAAAGCGCGCCCTGGTGGAAGCCAGAAACCACGCGGACGCCCTTATCTACCAGACGGAAAAATCCATGACCGAGCTTGGCGACAAGGTGGATGAGGCCACAAAGTCCAGCGTCAGCACGGCCATTGAGGATCTGAAAAAGGCCCTGGAAGGCGAAGACGCGGACAATATAAAGAAAAAGACCGATGTCCTTATCCAGGCCTCCCACAAGCTGGCCGAAGCCATGTACCAGAAGGCCAGCGCTGGCCAGGACGACGGCGCAGGCCCAGGCGATGACGCCGGGCAGGGCGCAGGCTCCGCAGGCCAGGCAGATGACGATGTTGTGGATGCGGATTTTGAGGAAGTGAAAGACTGAAGCAAAACCCGCAGGACAAAATAACAAAAGCGGCGCAGGGAGCAAAACCTTACTGCAACAAGGTTTGCCCTGCGCCGCTTGTTTTTGGTGCCTGCGACACCCCTGGCAAGCATCCGCAATATCAGGGATTCACCGTCAGCATATAGTTGCCCGGGGCATCCGGGGTGCGGGAAACAGCCAGGTAGTATGTCCCCGGCGCAGCGTTGAAAGTTAGGCGGTCCACGCCTCTGGCAACCGGCGAGTCCAGATCCTGGTCAAAGAGCCTCAAAATGTATCCGCCCTGGCCTCCGGGCACATCAAAAACAACCTGGCCCCCCGGTGCAAGGCAATTGTAGCCAAACCAGTGCACCTGATGAAAATCCAGGTCTTTGGCTATCATGTCACCGCCCGTTACAATGGGAACCTGATCTATGGAACGGGCCTTGCAGCCCACAAAAACCATCTTCTCGCCCGCCGCATCGTTTTCCACCCGGACCGCGCTTCCATTGCGGTTGGCAAGCCCTGCCACAAATGCCAGTTGATCATTCTGGGGAAAAATCACCTGTAGGTTTTCGCTCTGGGCAACCATAAGCATCCCGCCATTGTCCACGAGTTCAAGAAAGGGTCTGTCCCAGCCCAGGTCGTTGAAGGAATAGTTTTCGATGAGCCAGGGCCTTCCTGCGCGAGCAAGCCAGGCTGCGCCAACCGGTTGTGGGGCAAGCTTTTCCGCCAGAAGCAGAACCACATGGCCCCCGAAAATGCTTTCAAATAATTCCGAACCATCACTTCCCACCTGAATCATTACAAAATGGTCTTCGCCCATATAAGAAAGGAGCTTGAACACAATGCGATGGGCAGCGTCTTCCACGCTCCAGAAATCCTGGCCGTATTCCAGCTTTTTTGCCACGGGGTTTTGTGTATGTGCGTTCTGTATCCACAAGAGGGTTCCATCCAGGTTGTCCTGCACAATATCAAATCCGTTTTTCTTCACATAGGTTCCGGCAATAAGAGCTGGATTTGACACGGAAAAAAAGTCTGGATAGTCAGGGAGCGATGGGGTGAGGCCTGTTTTTTCCTCAACTGCATTCTTGAGGCATTCACGGGCTATGGAATAAACGGCAAACTGGGCTGTGTCGGAATTGGTCAGAACGATTACTGCAAGTCCCTTGTCCGGAAGAATCTCCATAAAGGAATTGAAATGGCCTGTGCTGCCGTTCTTGGCCCAGGCCCGGCCAGCATAGCTCATAACCGGGTCGTTAATGGTGTCAAGGCCAAGCCCTGGCGTGGAATAGCTGTTCAAGTCCAGGGGGGTCCTCTCTCCCCGGCCCATGAGGGCCAAAGTTTGGGGGGAAAGAATTCTGTCGCCGAAGACTGTTTTCCCCTGGGTCAAGAGCATGGACAGAAACCGCCCCATATCCAGAACATTGGTGACAGCCCCGCCCGTTGCCCCAAAAACGCAGTTGGTTTCCATGTCAGCAGGAAGCGGCTCCCCCCCAATGTAGCCCACAGCCATGCCCGGCAAGGCCCTGAAGGTCGTGCTTTCCATGCCCAGGGGCAAAAAAAGCTGCCGGGTCATGAACTCGTTGAAACTCTCATTACCCTGCCCACCCAGGCGGAGGGCTATTTCACCGGCCAGAACAAAACCCGTGTTGGAATAGACAGATATTTTACCCGGTGGATAGCTGGGATACTCGTCTGAAAGATAGCCCAAAAGCCAGTCAATATAAAGGTTGCAGCCCCAATAGTTCCATGCCTCCTCCACAAAGCCGCTGTTGTAAATGTCTCCGGGAATCCCGGAATGGTGGTTCAAAAGCCTTTCCACGGTAATTTCCTGCATCTGATTTGGGAAGCGCGCAGCAAGTTGGAATTCCGGCAGATAGTCCGAAGCCGGGCTTTCAAGTCTCACAAGGCCCTGTTCGAGAAGTTGCAGCAGGGCAACGGTGGAAAGGGTTTTGGAGCCGGAACCCAGCATATAGGCCGTATCCGCCCCTGCGGGAATTGAGTTTTCCTTGTCCGCCCACCCAAAACCCTGCGCCCAGACAATTTTCTCCCCGTCAACAAGGGCTATGCTCAAGCCCACCCCGTTCTTCTCTGCCATTGTTGTGTTGATGAAGCTGGAGGTTTTTCGGATTGTTTCGGGGAAAGTCCTTGTCTCAAGGTACATTCTGCTTTCACAGGATGCAGACAGCACAAGCAGGAGGGTTGGCACAAGAAATTTCAGAATTGTCCATCTTGACCATGACACGCATGACAAGGCATTTAAAAAATGAGTTTTCAAGCCGAGTTCCTCCTATATTGGTTATTTTTTCCTGGTGCAGAAGATTCCAGCCTGGAGTTTTGTAAAACCATACGGCCCGGCCAAGATATTGAAAGCGCTTTTCTGTTTGCTTTTCAGTTTAGCTGTCCGGCACTGACCATGCAACCATTTCTGCAGTCCCTTTCCCCTGGGCAGCCAGTAACTGTTGAGCTTCTTCACCCCCAAACAAGGTAAAGGGTTATTAGCGGGATAGCCAATCCGGAAAAGGGCCAAAGCCTTACCTATGGGCCGGATTTAATAGCCCGACCTGTGGTTCTGCGGTTCCAGACCTTTGGGGCGGTCACAGGAAAGTATTGACCGGGCCATTTCCTTTTGCTATCAAGACAACTCCTTGACTTTCAATTAAGTTGTGTTTTAATGTTTTGTAATGTCTGCTGATTTTAAAGCTTTGAGGTTCATCATAAAAATTTATTGACCACTCTGGCAAGCACCGGGTGGGGAGGCTTTTATGAACAAACTGGAATTGGTTTCCGCCCTGAAAAACGCTACGGGCATCTCCAAAAACGATGCCGCCAAGGTGGTGCAGATCTTCTTTGACTCCATGACCGATGCCCTGGCAGCAAACGAGCGCGTTGAAATTCGCGGGCTTTGCAGCTTCTATGTGAAGGAATACAAGAGCTACACGGGCCGCAACCCCAAAACCGGCGAGCCGGTTGTCATCAGGCCCAAAAAGCTGCCCTTTTTCAAGTGCGGCAAGGAGTTGAAAGAGCGCGTTGATACAAAATAATGCAGGCTGTTAAAACCGGCGGCCTGCTTTTTCCCGGCTCTTTTTCATGCCCTGCCCTGCCTGGGCCTCAAGGCCTGCCTTGCACGGCCCTTGGCCAAAGCAGGGTGCAGGGGTGTTTTGCCTGCAAAGCCCAAAAGGCCAACACAAAGCTCTGTCATCATTCTTTTGCGCCCACAATGATCCAACCAGGCCCATGCACCATTTAGCCCTGCAAAAACGGGTGCTTGCCATCCTTGCTGGTATCCTTAATACGCGCAACATACCCAACGCGCTCCTTTTCACCGGCCAGGCAGGCCTTGGCCAGGCAGATGCAGCCCTGTTTTTTGCAATGGCGCAAAACTGCTCCGGCAGCAGGCAGCCGGAATCCATTTATCAGCAGATGCTCGGCCCCAAGGGGCCGTGCGGAGTGTGCAACAGTTGCAGAAAAATACTTTCGCGCAATCATCCGGCAATATTGCACATCCGCAAGGACGGGGCATTCACCAAAATTAAGCAGGTGCGCGACCTTATTGACTTGCTGGCCTTCAAGCCCTTTGAGGGAAAAAGCCGGGTGGTGATTTTTCATGACGCGGAGAGCATGAACAAGGAGTCCGCCAACGCCCTGCTCAAAAGCCTGGAAGAGCCGCCTGCCGGAACAGGCTTTGTGCTCATTGCCCCGGACAAGGCAATGCTTCTGCCCACAATTTTTTCCAGGTGCCAGGAAGTAAGGTTTGCGCCTGTTGGGCAAGAGGCTGGCGCAGCCTTTCTGGAAGAGGAGACAGGGGTAAAGCCCCACGAGGCCCGCCTTTATGTACGGCTCTCCCAGGGGGGGCTGTTGCAGGCCCGGCAGCTTGCAAATCGCAACGCAGCCGCCCGCTGGCAATGGCTTGTGAACACAATGGCCAAAATCGGCAGCCAGGGACCGGCCCAGGCCCTTTTGCTGGCCCAGGTGCTTTCTGCAAACAAAAAAAGGTTTGCTGGCGACCTTGCCTGGATTCGCCTGTGGCTTGCAGATCTGCTGAAAAACCGGCTGGCGCAAATACCCCTGCCGGAGGGCAGCCCGGATACCGGCTGGGACGCCCCTTATCTGCTGGAGCTTCTGGAAAAAACAGAGGCTCTGGAGCAGCACATTTCAGGCAACATCAATTTGCGGCTGGCCCTTGAGGTCTGGCTGCTTTCATTACAGAGGGAACATGGGAAAAGTGGTGGGCGTCCGTTTCAAGCCCTCGGGTAAATCATACGATTTTGATGCAGGCGCCTTTGTGCTCAACACCGGCGACAAGGTGATAGTGGAAACCGAGCAGGGGCTTGGCTTTGCCACGGTTAGCA
>JASEHB010000074.1 GCA_030018745.1 Desulfatibacillaceae bacterium
AGGCTGGCCTGGCCTTTTTCAACGAGTTCTGCCTCAAACACCCGGAAAAAATCGCCATTTTCTTTCGGGAGTCCGTGGGCCAGAGCGTGGAAGTGGAGCGCCAGCGCAAAAAGATCTTCGACAAAATATTGATAGACATAATGGGCGCCCTCTCCCGGCTTTTCGACAAGATGGGCTGGGCCTTCAAGAATCCCCTTGCGCCGGAGGTTATGGCTGTCTCCATTGTGGGAATGTACGAGAGGGTGGCCTACCAGTATCTGATATGGCAGGACCGCTCCAACGAGCTTGCCCAGGTGGGCCAGGACGCCCTGGATTTCATTGTGGGCGGCGTGCAGAGCCTCAAGGCGGAGACAGCATAAAATGCATCTCAAAGGGGCCTTGCATGTGCACACAAGCTGCTCGGACGGCGAGCTTTCCCTTGCTCAAACCCTTGCAGCTCACGAGGCAATGGGTTTTGATTTTGTTGCGCTGACGGATCATGATTTTCTTATGAAAAAGGGCTGTTATGATGAGTTGAGCCAAATTTCCACAGAGCTTATCGTTTTGACCGGCGTGGAGATGATGGTCTTTGCGCATGGCTATGTACACATAAACCGCATTGAGGGGCTTCGTGAGCTTCTGCACATTTTCAACCACCCCGGAGAAATGGGCCTGCCCCTGGATAAGACCATTTCCCGAATACTTGAGGTGGGCAAAAGCCTGCCTTTGGATGCTGTGGAGATAACCAGCAGGGGATTTTACACACCGGAATACGACATAAAAAAAATACCTTATCCCAAGGTGGCCACAGACGACTCCCACGGAAAGCACATGATAGGCAGGGCGTGGGTTGAAATGGACTGCGCCCGCGACAAGGACGCAATTTTGCGCGCCATAAAAAATGACGACTTCTGGAACTGTTTTGCAGGCAACAGCAGGAATTTCTAGCTATTAAAGAACAAACCGTTTAAAACAGCTTCTCGCAATTTTTGCACCTAACCAGCAGCAGGCGCAGGCAACGCCGCCCGGTTAAAAAGGCATTTGTTGCAATATGCGCCACAAGGAGGGGCTTATGAGCAGACGCGTTGGAATTTGCGCCGTAGCCCAGAGTACCTACGAGCGCGAAAAGTGGTACGAGCGTTTTCAGGGAATGTGCCTGGAAATTCTTGAGCCGCTTTTGGAGCAGACCGGGCTGGACTTTGCAGAGGATACGGGCATCAACATGACCGTGTCCGTATCCGATGATGTTTTCGATGCCCGAACCATATCGGATAACGGCATGACCGATGTTCTTGGCGGGCACCTGCGCTGCGAGGAAAAAATCGCCCAGGAGGGCATCCAGGCTGTTTACTACGGCCTTGCCGCCATTCTTTCAGGCCACCAGGATGTTGTGCTTATCATCGGCCACTGCAAGGAGTCCCAGGGCGAAAGCCGCAACCAGGCGACACATCTGGCCTTTGACCCCTTCTATACCCGGCCTGTTGGCCTGGACTTTCTGGCTGCCGCAGGCCTCCAGGCCCGTGCTTACCAGAAGGCCAAAGGCCTCACCGATGACCAGATGGCCCAGGTGGTTGTCCGCTGCCGGGAAAAAGCAGCCAAAAACCCCCTTACCCAGGATCTGGCTCCAATCACGGCCCAGGATGTGAAAAACTCTCCTCTGCTGGCAGACCCCATCCGGCAGTTGCACACCTATCCAATCTCTGATGGCTCGGTGGGCATGATTCTGGCCTCCGAGGAGCGGGCAAAAAAAATCTGCAAGAATCCCATTTGGATAACCGGCGTGGGCAACTGCATGGACAGCTTTTTTATGGGGGACAGGGATATTGCTTCCAATTTCGCCCTCAAAAAGGCTGCCCAAAAGGCTTACAAGAGGGCGGGCATTGACAACCCCAACGGGGCCTTTGATGTCATAGAGGTTTCTGACCAGTACGCCTACCAGCAGCCCATGTGGATGGAAGGCCTTGGCCTTGCCGATTCCGGGCCTGACTGGCTTGACAGGGGCGGGCCTGACAAGGACCGGGTGAACCTTTCCGGCGGTATGCTGGCTGGCAATCCTCTTCTTCTGGGGGGGCTTGTGAGGGCGGCGGAAGCTGCTACCCAGCTCATGGGCCAAGCGGGCGAGCGCCAGGTGGACGGCGCAAAGCGCGCCCTGGCCCACGGAGTGATGGGGCCTGCAGGCCAGTTTCATTCCGTCTTGATCCTGGAACGGGACTAAAGGAGGCTCAAAAACCCATGAAAAGAAATCGAAATGTCGGCATAATCGGCGTTGGCCAGAGCCGCTATTCCAGCCATCGGGAGGAAGTCAACCAGCCGGAGATGATTCACGAGGCGGTTGTGGAAGCCCTTGCAATGGCAGGCATGACAATGGATGAGGTGGACTGCATTGTTCACGGCAACATGGAGCTTTTTGAAATGGTGCATCAGCCCGACCTCTGGCACACCATAGGCACAGGTGCCTTTGGCCGGGAAAACATCCGCATCACCACAGGCGGCACAACAGGCGCAACCATTGCCTGCGCGGCAGATAACCTTGTGGCTTCGGGCCTGCACGATGTTGTAATGGCCATAGGCTTTGAAAAGCTCCAGGAGGGCCACACCACGGGCGGCATCACCAACATGGCAGACCCCCTGTGGGCGCGCCAGCTCCAGACAGGGGCGCTTACCGGAATGACCGCAGCCGAGATGATAGAGGAATTCGGCGAGGAGAGGGCCAAGAAAGCCTCCATGAAGTACCGCATTCTCATGGACGAAAACTGCATGAGGAACCAGAAGGCCCATCGCCGCCTTGGGCTTACAATGGATCAGGCCGATGACCTTATGGTCAACAGCCCGGCCCTTGTGGGCGAGCTGCGCATGATTCACATGTGCAGCCAGTCGGACGGGGCCTGCGTGGTGATTTTCGCATCCGAAGAAAAGGCAAAGCAGCTTGGCATTGCGCCTGCCTGGGTAAAGGATCACATAACAGCCCACAGGGAGGAGATGTTTTGCATATTCGGCCGCGAGCCTTACAAGACAAGTATGCGCTACTGCGCCGAAAAGCTCTTTGAAAGAAACAACATAAAAGACCCCAGAAAGGAAATTGATGTCTTTGAGATGTATGACCCAAGTTCCTGGTGGGGTACAGACTGGATTCGGGAGTTCCTGCTGCTGGAAGGAGACGAGCACCTCAAGATGGTGGAAAACTCCGACATTGCCTTTGACGGAAGCTTTCCCATCAACCCCTCCGGCGGGGTCATCGGCTCCAACCCAATTGGCGCAACAGCCCTTGTGAGGGTGGCCGAGGCTGCGCTTCAGGTCATGGGCAAGGCAGGCGAGCACCAGTTGCCAAAGCCTATCAATCAGGCGCTGGCATCGGGCTTTGGGGGCACCATGTGGACGGTGCTCATGTTACTGACCAAGCAGCCGCCCGTTTAAGGGGCAACTCCATCGCTTACTTTAAAGGAGGCGTCATGAATCTGGGAAACTATCTGGACCAAGCCGTAAAAAAATACGGCGATAAATATTACCTGCGGTATTTTGACGAGGATATCACCTACAACGAGTTTTCAAACAGGGTGAATATTCTTGCCAATGCCCTTTTGAAAATGGGATTCAAAAAGGGTGATTTTATTCATGTCCTTGTGCAGAACAGCCCCGAAACCTTGGTGGCCTACTTTGCCATCATCAAAATCGGCGCTGTTGCAGGCCCCATAAACGGCTGGTGGCAGGCCGCAGAAGTCCAATATCTGCTAAACGACTCCCAGGGCCGGGGGCTTATCATCGAGGACCAGTATCTTGGCATTCTCGACAAGATAAAAAACAATGTCCCGCACCTGGAAAAAATAATCGAGGTGGGGCAAAACCCCAGGGCCGAGCACACCAGCTTTGCAGAGTTAACCGCCCAGGGAGACAATACCCCGGTGGTGTGCGAGGCTGACCCCGACGACACTGCCTATATCTTCTATACTTCCGGCACAACGGGCAACCCCAAGGGCGTGCTGTTATCCCACAAAAATGTGCTTGCAGATGTGGACGGAGTGAACAGGGCACTGGAAACCGATGAGGGCATGACAATCCTCATCTTCTTGCCCCTTTTCCATGTAAATGCCATGCTTTCCTGCACATCGAGCATCCAGAACGGCCACACCATTGTGCTGCGCCGGGCCTTTAGCGCATCCGAGTTCTGGGAGGTGGTGGACCGCTACAAGGTAAATTTCTGGTCTGCCGTGCCTGCTGTCTATCAGATTTTGCTCAAAGACCCCGGCCGCCAGCAGTACGACCTTTCCTCCCTTCAGTTTGGCGTGTGCGGGGCAGCGCCCCTCACAAGAGAAACAATGGAGGAGTTTGAAAAGACCTTCAACATTCCCATTGTGGAGGGCTACGGGCTTACGGAAGCCACCTGCGTTTCCACCATCAACCCGCGAAGCGGCACCCGCAAGGTAGGCTCCATAGGCCTGGCCCTGCCCGGCCAGGAGGTCAAAATCCTTGATGAGCAGGGAAATGAGTGCCCCCCCATGATTCCCGGTGAAATATGCATTGGCGGGGCCGTGGTCATGAAGGGCTACTTCAACCGGCCAGAAGCCACGGCGGAGGCCATTGTGGATGGCTTTCTGCACACCGGGGATGTTGGCTACAAGGATGAGGACGGCTACATCTTCATTGTTGACCGCATAAAGGACATGATAATCCGCGGCGGCGAGAACATCTACCCAAAGGAAATTGACAATGTTCTGGCTTCCCACCCCAAAATTGCCGAAGCAGCCACCGTTGGCGTGCCTGACAAGACAATGGGCGAGGAGGTCCAGGTCTTTGTCATCCCTGCTGATGATATAACCGAAGAGGAGATTCTTGCCTACTGCAAGGAGAAGCTTGCCGCCTTCAAGGTGCCAAAGTACATCACCATTTTAGAAGATGAGGACTTTCCCAGAAGCCCGGTGGGCAAGGTGCTCAAAAAAGACCTTCGCAAGTGGGGAACAGGCCCCCGTGCCTCCAAAAAAGGCCCCCAGGTTTCTGTTGAGGACATCTTCGGAACCATGGAGTCCCGCGTCAACCCCGATGGCGTTGCCGGAATAACCGCCAATTACGGATACATCATCACAGGAGAGGGCGGCGGCGAATGGACGGTCTCTGTCAAGGACGGCAAGGTGAAGGTGCTTTCCGGCCTGCATGAGCCAAATGTAACCACCACGGTTTCAGCCAAGGACTGGATTGCCATCACCCTAAAAAAGCTTGACGGCATGACAGCCTTTACCTCCGGCAGGCTGAAGGTTGAAGGCGACATGGGCCTGCTGACAAAGGCAACAGTATTCTTCAAGCCCTACCAGCCACCGGCTGCTGCGCCGGAAGTGACCGTGGAGGACATCTTCGGCACAATGGAGGGCCGGGTCAACCCCGATGGCGTTGCCGGAATAACCGCCAACTATGGCTACATCATCACCGGCACAGGCGGCGGAGAGTGGACGGTCTCTGTAAAGGACGGGGTTGTGAAGGTGCTCTCCGGCCTGCATGAGCCAAATGTAACCACAACGGTCTCTGCCAAGGACTGGATTGCCATCACCTTGAAAAAGCTTGACGGCATGACTGCTTTCACCTCCGGCAGGCTCAAGGTGGAAGGCGACATGGGCCTGCTCACAAAGGCTACTGGCTTCTTCAAGCCATACAAGCCACCGGCCCCGGTAAAGGAAGTTACGGTTGATGACATCTTCGGCACAATGGAATCCCGCGTGAACCCCGAAGGAGTCAAAGGGATAACCGCCAATTACGGATACGCCATCACAGGAACCGGCGGCGGCGAATGGACGGTTTCTGTCAAGGACGGGGTTGTGAAGGTGCTGAAGGGCTTGCATGATCCGGCTGTCACCACCACTGTCTCTGCCAAGGACTGGATCGCCATAACCCTGGGCAAGCTGGACGGCATGACAGCCTTCACCTCCGGCAGGCTGAAGGTGGAAGGCGACATGGGCCTGCTCACCAAGGCCACAAAGTTCTTCAAGAAGTATCAGCCGCCAACAGCAGGCCAGGCAGAGGAGCAGGAAGAGCTTTTGGTCAAAAAGCAGGTTCTTTCCATAAACCAGAAGTTTTCCAGTGGGCCGATAATGGGCAAGTTTTTGAATGCATTGAAGGAAAAGAAGATACTTGCCAACAAGTGCCCGTCATGCGGCAGGCTCCAGCTTCCCGCACGAGAGGTCTGCGCGGAATGCCGGGTGCGGGCCGACCAGTGGGTGGAGGTTGGTCCCTTGGGCGTTCTCACAATTCTGGATGTGGCCTACTACGCCAGCCCTGACCCACTTACCGGAGATGTGCGGGAAACCCCTTACTGCGCCTGCCATGTTCTTCTGGATGGATGCAAGGGCCACGAAACCCTTTGGCACGAGCTTAACCCCGATGACATAGGCCGGGCAAAGCGGGGAATGCGGGTGAAGCCCGTTTGGAACCCCAAGCGCATTGGGGCAATCACCGACATTTTGTATTTTGAGCTGACCGAGTAGCCCAAAACAAAAAGGAGCGAAAGAAAATGACCACCTACGACAAGGCGGATTACAAGGAATCCTTCGTGGTGAAGGGCAAGCTGGCCCTGCCCTATCAGTATTTCGCGGGCCGCACGGGCAGCAAGTTCCTCATTGCGCTGCGCGACAAAAAGAAAATCCTGGGCGTGCGCTGCAACACCTGCAAAAAGGTGTTCGTGCCGCCGCGCCAGACCTGCGAAAAATGCTTTGAGGATCTTTCTGAAAACTGGGTGGAGCTTTCCGACAAAGGCGTTGTCACGGATTTCACCGTGGTGCGCTATGCGGAACCCCATCAGCCCGTCAAGCCCCCCTACATCCTTGCCATGATCAAGCTTGATGGCGCAGACACGCCCTTTGCCCACATAGTGAGGGGTGTGGCTCCGTCCAAGATGAAGGAGGGTCTGAAGGTGCAGGCCCAGTTTGCCAAAAAGACCACCAGCACCATAATGGACATTGAGTGCTTCAGGCCGGCAAGCGGCCAGTTCGAGCTTGGCTATTCCTACGATGAGCTGGAAATAGGCATGAGTGCTTCTTTTACCAAAACCATTACGGAAACGGATGTTTATCTGTTTGCAGGTATTTCTGGCGATTTCAACCCCATGCACCTTAACGAGGAGTTTGCCAAAAAGACGCCCTTTGGCACGCGCATCGCCCACGGCGCATTGCCCCAGAGCCTCATTGCATCCGTGCTTGGCATGAAGCTGCCGGGCCTGGGAACCGTGGCCCTGGAAATAAACACCCGCTTTCTTGGCCCCACCTACTTTGGCGATACGGTCACAGCAAGCGCCGAGGTTATCGAGAAACTGGAAAAGAAACGCTGGGTGCGCCTTGAGCTGCGCTGGATAAATCAGCACGGCAAGCTTATCGGCATTGGGGATGCTCTTGTCATTCCTCCTGCTCCGGCAGGTTAAGGGCCGGCCAAACAAAAATGGGGCCGCAGGGGGAGAGGGCTTTTACCTTTTCCCCTGTAGGCCCCTGTTTGTTGGAAGGCATTGCGCTGCCACCAACATCAACAGCTTCCTGAAAGCAGCAAAGGGGGAAAAATGGATCTGCTGGAAAAAACCGACTACCAGAAGTATTTTACAAAGACCCACGAAGCCTTCCGCAGGGAAGTGGCCGAATTTGTAAAAAAGGAAATCACCCCCTTTGTGGAGGAGTGGGAGGAGGCGGGAGAATTTCCTGTTGAGCTATACAAAAAAGCCGCAGATGCGGAAATTCTTTCTGTCATGTATCCTGAAGATGTGGGCGGAACCCCTGCTGATATTTTCTATGCCGTGGTGGTCACAGAGGAGCTTATGCGCTGCACCTCGGCAGGCCTTGTGGCAAGCCTTGGGTCCCACGGCATTGCCCTGCCTCCCATTGTAATGCACGGAACAGACGAGCAGAAAAAGCGCTTTGTCGCGCCTGTTCTAAAGGGCGATCGCATTGCAGCCCTTGGCATAACAGAGCCTTCCGGCGGCTCGGATGTGGCATCCCTCCAGACCACGGCTGTGCGCAAAGGGGATCACTACATTGTAAACGGCTCCAAAACCTTTATCACAAGCGGGGTAAGGGCCGACCAGGTCACAACCGCTGTTCGCACAGGCGGCCCGGGCCATGCGGGAATAAGCATGATTGTTATCGAAAAAGGCACGCCGGGCTTTTCTGCAAGTCCGCCCATGAAAAAAATGGGCTGGTGGGCTTCAGACACGGCAACCCTTTATTTTGACAACTGCAAGGTCCCGGCTGCAAACCTCATCGGCGCGGAAAACCAGGGCTTTTACTTTATAATGGAAAATTTCCAGGCCGAGCGGCTCTCCCTTTCCATAATGGCCAACATGACAGCCCAGCTTGCCCTTGAGCACGCCCTGGCGTATGCAAGAGAAAGGACGGCCTTCGGCAAGCCCCTGTGGAACTTCCAGGTGACCCGCCACAAGATTGTGGACATGGCAACCCTTGTGGAAGCCAGCCGGGAGTTCACCTTTCGCATTGCAGCAAAAATCGGGGCGGGCGAAAACATGGTGCGCGAAATATCCATGGCCAAGAACTTTGCCTGCCAGGTGGCGGATAAAGTCACCTACGATGCTGTGCAGATTCTGGGCGGGCATGGATATATGCGCGAAAGCATTGTGGAGAGGCTGTATAGGGATAACCGGATTCTGTCCATCGGCGGCGGGACTCAAGAGATCATGAAAGAAATCATCTCTAGATTGATATAGGGCTTTGCCAAATGACCTGGGGCTGTGTTGCACTTCGCTCGAAAGTCGG
>JASEHB010000075.1 GCA_030018745.1 Desulfatibacillaceae bacterium
GACAGGTAGGCCGTGGCTTTGGGCACGGCGTGCTGGGCTGAAAGGCCGGTGATGACTATGACCGGGGTGTCCTTGAATTCGGGAAGCTGGCTCATTTTGCGGAAGAAGCGCGGCCCCCATTCTTCGGGCATCTGGAGATCCAGGGTTACAAGGTCGGGCTTTTCCTGCTTCAGGACTTCAAGACCTTCCACACCGTTTGGGGCGGATACGGTTTCATAACCGTTGTTGGTAAGAAGTTTGGAGATGTACTGGACTGTTACCGGGTCGTCATCAATGACGAGAACTTTTTTTGCCATGACAGGGCACCTCCCTTTTAGGGATTTTGCGGGCATAAGGCCTTGCCCGGTTTTGGTTTAAAGTTTACCACTGGCTGCCGTCTTTTTCCAGAAAAAGCTTTGCATCCTTGGGCCTTGGCAGGCCTTTGGCCCGCAGCCGCCAGACTTTATCTGGGCACGATATGGCACTGGGCGCAGACAACAGGCCCGGCCTTTTGGCCCTCGTGGCAGCCCTTGCACTGGCGGTGGTATGCAATGGCCAGGGGTACAGGCCCTTTGCCCACTTCATGGCATTCCGAGCATTCCATTCCCACAGAATCGTAGTCGGAAAGCACCCCGTCTTCATACAAATGGTGGCAGGCATTGCAGTCCGCCAGAACCTCGTGGGCAGCGTGATCAAAGGCCACCTTTGGCCGCTTGTGGTTGCTAAAGGCGCTGTCCGAGACGGTTGAAACGGCTGAAGATGACAGCGCAACGCCCGCAAACACAAGCCCTATAATTACAAGAGCTGCAATGGCCGCGCTGGCAAAGATTTTTGGGGACATGGTGTTAGTCTCCTTTTTTGCTTATTGAAAAGGCGGCTTTTTTCCGCCTGACAATGTTGGCCGGTTACAAATGGGCCTCTTATTTTATGGCTTTTCCATGCACTCGTAGAGGATGTCGCCCAAGAACTTGAGTTCCAGGTTAAGCCCGTAGCTGTGGATTATGTCCTCAAGCCCGCCGTGGCAGTTGTGGCAGGGGGCTATGACCACCTGGGCGCCGTCTGCCTTGGCCCGGAAAAGCTGCTCGGCCTTTACGCGGTTGCCGGCAACGCGAGTGGGCTTGTGGGGAGGCCCGCAGTTTATGACCCCGCCGCCTGCTGCGCAGCAGTAATTGTGCTCCCGGTTGGGGGTCATCTCGATAAAGGTTTGGCAGCTTGCCCTCACCACATCGCGGGCCATCTCGTGCAGGCCCCGGCCCCTCACCACATTGCAGGGGTCGTGCAGGGTGACAGGTTTTTCGTATTTTTTTGCAAGTTTGAGCTTGCCGTCCCGCAAAAGCTCCCAGTAGAACTCCAGGGCATGGACAACCTGCACGGGCGAGCTTTTGTAGCCAAGCCAGCGGTTGCCCATGTCGTGGACAGAGCGGAAGGCGTGGCCGCATTCGCCCATTACGATTTTCTGCACCCGCAGGCGCATGGCGGTTTCGTAATGGGCGCGCTTTATTCTGCCCATTATCTCGTTGTCGCCCGTGTACATGGCCATGTCCGAATTGTCCCAGCCGGGGGTGGCGGGCATTGTCCAGTCCAGCCCTGCTGCATGGAAAAGGGCCGCAGCCTGGTAAATGAGCTGGGCGCGGAACTTTGGCTCCGGCCCGATGACCGAGTACATTATCTGCGCCCCCTCCTTTTCCAGGGGAATCCTCAAGCCCTCAAACTCCTCGCGGGCCTCCTCCTCCTGCCAGAAAAGGGTGTCCACCCATTCATCCTGCTTCACCCACATCTGGTTGGCTGTGACCGAGTGGCTGTGGGCCGTGTCCTGAATGTACTGGGGGGTCACGCCAAGCTTGTGGCACATTCTGCGCATGACAAGCATGAGGTAGGCCACATCAACCCCAAAGGGGCAGTACATGGCGCAGCGCTTGCACAGGTTGCATTCCGTGTAGGCTATGCGGGCCGCCTCGCGGATAAAGCCTGCATCCACCTTGCCCTTTTTCTTGACCACCTGTGCAATGGTGTTCTTCACCTTGCCAGCCGGTGAATAGGCAGGGTCCATATCGTGTGAAAGGCAGAAATGGCAGGCCTGGGCACAAAGCCCACAGTGTGCGCAGGTGTTCACATACGCAGCAAGGCGTGCGCCGCCTTCGGCCTTGAGCATGGCCTGGAGGGTCTTGGCGATTTTTTCCGGGGTGAGCCCTTCCACCCCCTTGTCCAGACCAGCATCCGGCAGAGGTTTGGACTGCTTTGCAATTACTTGACTCATGGCGATTTCCTTTTTTTTTATGGGCCAAAGCGTGTTTTTGCTTTTAGCCCGGCCATAAGGCCCTTATGATTTTTGTTTGTTTACCAGTCCTGCGCCTTGCGTACCCCGCCGAACTCGCTGCCAATGTAGCCGCGCATGAAGAAGAACAGCAGCATATGAGAGAGCCGGGTAAAGGGAATGGCCACCAGAAGCGCCTGGCCGCTTAAAATGTGCAGAATTGTCGCCCAGCCTGCGCCCGGCATAAGGTGATAGGCCCAGAAGCCAGTTACAAAGGGCAGGGCCACAAGGGCCAGCAGGGCAAAGTCTCCCCAGGTGGTGAGGTAGCGAACTCCAGGCACAAGGATTCTCCGGCCCACAAGAAAGGCCAGGGAAACAATGGCAAGAATCGTAAAGGCATCTGCTATGGCGTTTGGCAGCGCAGGCCAGGAAATGCCGAAAGCCTCATCAAAAAGCAGAATGTGGGCCGAAAGAAAAAGGGGCGTCACAATGGCAGTGATGTGAAAAACAAAGGACGCGGTGGTTGTGGCCGGGTTCTGCCTCATGCTCTGGCTGCGGAAAGGCACTATCCAATGGGCTATGGAACGGGCTGCATATCTGTTGCTCCAGTATTCATAGACAGCGATGTCCTTTTTCCTGGCGGTCCAGGCCAGGGAGGCCACCCGCCAGATGCATCCTATGACAAAAACCGCAAAAACGGCCCACATCAAAGGGCCTGCTATAATGCTGTAGATGGCGGTCATGGGTCAAAAACTCCTTTCCTTTTATAATAAGGCTATAAAACCAGCACCTCGCGGGAATAAACGAGCCGGTTTGCCTCATCCTTTATGCCTTTTATGAGCAGCCTGTCGGACTGGGGGCCGAAAACCGGATCAAAGGCCCTGGAAAAGTCTTGGGCAACCATTTTGCCATCCACAAAAAGGGCCTGTTTGCCGTTTACAATGGCCCTTGCCGCCACGCGGCCCGAATCCGGCGAGAAAACCGGGGCAAAAACCATGTCGAACTTCTCATCCCAGGCCTTGCCGTCACAGACCACTGTCCACTTGCCGTTGTCTTTGGCCGTTGCTGCAACCCTTTTGGAGTTGGGCGAAAAGACCACATCCCAGACAGCCTCATCAAAGGTGGACTTCCAGGGATTCCCGTCTATTGCAACGGTCCATCTGCCGTATTTGGGAGCGCACACAGCGGCTACTGTCTTGTTGTCCGGCGCAAAGCGCTGGCGCAGAAGCTGCACAAAAAAGCTGCTCCAGCAGGGCTTGCCGTCCCTTGCCAGGGTCCAGCCCTTGGGGGTTTTCACCGGAGCCACAACAGAGGTGCTGCCCGGCACAAAAAGCGGCTCCCACACGCAGGGAAAGGTTGCATCCCAGGGCTTGCCGTCAACAGCAACCGTGTAGTCGTAGAGATTGACCCTAACCTGGGTTGCAACGCTCTTGCCGTCCTGGGAGAAAACAGGGGTCCAGCAGTTCACAAAGGCCTGCTCCCAGGCGGTACCGTTAACAGCCACCGTGTAGCAGCCCTTTTTAAAGGTGAAGATGTCGCCTTCGGAAAAGCTTGTAACCTGCACAACAGCAGCGCAGGCCGAGCCGTCCGGCGCAAGAGCGCCGTCACCCATGTCGGAAAAGCCTTCCTCCCAGCCGTTTCCGTCAAGGGCCATCTTGTACTCGCCGCCTTCCTGGGCAAAAACCGCAAGGCCCTGGCCGTTTGCCGCAAACTGGGTGTTCCAGGCAAAGTCAAAGCCGCTTTCCCAGGCCACGCCGTCAACAGCAAGTGTCCATTGCTGCTCCTGGCTCACAAGGGCCGTGAGCCTTCCGTCCGGCGTGAAGCGCGGGTACCAGGCCTTGTCGAAAACCGCCTCCCAGGGCTGGCCGTTCACGCAGACGGAAAACTCCATCTCTCCGGTCTGCACAACAGCGGCCAGTGTTTCACCATCCGGAGCCGCGTAAGGCTCCTCCATGTAGGAAAATGTTTCCTTCCAAAGGGAAAGGTCGGCAATCTGCCGCTTCCCCGCTTCCCAATCACCAGGGCTTTTCATCCAACCCTCCTTTTATGCGCCTTTGCCTCTGCCGGGTTTTGCGCTGCCTGCAAGGCGCGCCAAGGTCTCCAGCACTTCGGAGGCTTCGGGCGGCTTTTGCAGATAGGCTTCCGGCTCGGGCAGCGCGGTTGCTTGATTGGCGTTTAGCATCTTCAGATAATGCAGAAATGCCTTTGGGGCCACTGCTGAAAGCATCAGCACCGGCACGGTTTTAAGGTTTTCATCCTGCTTTAGGGCCTTGTAGGTTATTGCCCCGCCATCGCCGGGCATCATCACATCCAGAATAATGCAGTCAGGCCTGGACTGCCTTGCGGCAGCCAGGCCCTTTTCGCCGTCCTGACACACGGTTGGCCGGTATCCGGCTGTGGCGGTCAGCGTCTTGAGGAAGACCCTCATGTCCAGGTCGTCATCAATGATGAGAATGTTTGAGGCCATTGTCTCTTGCTTTATTTTTAGGCCGCCCCCTGCCATCAGGCAAGGTGGCGGGCCGTCTTAAACCAGATGCTTAAAGCCCTCTCCTCTTTCAGCCAGCTTTCTCATCCAAAGCCACCTTGTCGGGCCGGTTCACGCTTGCCACAGGGCAGGCGCTTCTCATGACCACCTGCTCCACAGTGGAGCCAAGCTCGGCCTCGTCCGGGTCAATGTCGCGGGTGTGGTGGGCCATCACAAGAAGATCCCCGCTCTTTTCCCTGGCGAATTTCAAAATCTCCACATAGGGAATGCCCTCGCGCACAACTATTTCGTAGTTGTCGAAATCTTCCATGCGATCCACATAAATAGCCCTTATCTTGCCCGTGGCCTCTTTTATGCTCTTTTCAATGCTGCCCTGATCCGGGGTTTTGCCCGCGTAGAGGGCGCTTATGTCCAGAGCATGGAAAAGGTAGAGCTTGCAGCCGATGCTTTTTGCCATTTTGTAGGCAAAGGCAAAGGCTGAATCGGCAGCCTTGGAGAAATCCGTGCCGAATACAATGTTGGAGAAGTACCAGAAGCAGGTCTCGCAGGGCCGGTTGACAATCAGAACCGGGCAGCGGGCGCGCTGGGCCACCTTTTGCATGGTGTTGCCAGCAACAGCCCGGTAGCGGGATGCTCCCGGATCCTCGCTGCGGGTGTGGGCACCCACCACAATGAGGTCAACATCCTCCTGGCGGGCAAGGCGCATAATTTCATTGTGGGGCACGCCAGCTCTGGCCTCAATGGTTACATCCCTGGCCTTTTCCAACTGCTTGGCATAGGTGGTTTTAAGCTCCTCCTTGACCCATTCCACATATTCCGGGTCGTAGCTCACCTCCTCGCCAGTGCGGTTATCCACAACATAGGGGCTAAAACCCCGGCTTGGACTTCCCACAACATGGAGCAGCAAAAGCTTTGCATTGTATTTGTCTGCCAGTTCAAAGGCCACCTTGGCGGCATTGTCGCAGGTGGGCGAGCCGGATGTTGCAAACAATATCTTGGTAAACATGGTTACCTCCTTATGGCGCATTGCTCCGGGGCGGTTAGGAAGGAAAGCTCCCAGGCCATGCCGTCCAGGAATTCAAAGAGCGTGTAAACGGTTTCAAACTTCATGGTTTCCATGTGGTCGCCGAAGATCACATGGTTTAACAGGCCGAGCTTCAATGGCAGTTGCATCAGGCCGGCAAGGGGCTGATGGCGGAGGGATGCCTCGCCTTGAGGCCCCATGCCGCAAAGCCGGCTGTTTATGTAAAGGCCGGGCTTGCCGGGAAAGCCGGTCATCTCCACGCTTTTGGAGAATTCCAGCCAATCAATTCCTTCGGGCGCGCAACCAAAGGAATTTCCCTGCAAGGCCCTGGCCGCATCAAAAGCACTTATGTGCCTGAAAATCGGCTCCTTTTCCAAAATCAGGGTGTAGTCGGAAAGGGTGAAATCCTCATCAAGCATTATGCCAAGGCCCAAAAGGGCAACAGGGTGGGCATCCGCCATTTCGCGGGGCCTTTCAATGTGTCCACCCTTTTTTATGAGCGCCTTTTGCATGAGCCTAATTCCCTTTGTCAGCCTGCCTGCATTTCCAAAAATCCGGCCTGTTGGCCTTGCCCTTATGCACAGCACAGAGTGTGCCAATACCTGCAAAAAAGAATATATTTGCAATTATTAGTTATTTTTTCAGTAGGTTGTGAAAAGCATCCCATCCAAGCCCACTACCTGCTGCAAGGCGGCCCGTTGCATTCTGCAACGCTAATTTGATTAAATTGGTGGGAAATAAGGAGGCTTAAACAAGGCTTTAAAACTTTATTTATATTTTATTAACAGTATGTTCTAATGTTTTTTCCCCTGCGTTAGCATTGTTGCATTGACTGCAACATATTGTTGCGTTTTGTTGCATAAAGCTCCGCTGGCGTCATTCCGTCTCACGCTTTGCATTCAGGCTATGGGGCTTCATTCCCGCTTTAGACATGGCCGAAAAACAAAATGCCCATTATGCCCGCCTTGGGCTTTGGGTGCAGAAACGCCAAGGCCGCCATGCCCGCGCAGGCTTTGCACATAGAAAAACCAAGGGGCAATTGTTTTTTGACCTTACCCCACTCCTTATAGTAGAAGGCTGGCAGCGCAGCCTTTAAGGTTTTTTAAGCCCCTGGGCCGCAAAAAAGGCTTTTTGTTTGGCAAAGATTACAATTTGGTCATGTTTTTGCTTGACATGCTGCACTGCGCCATGTAAAAAAGATCTAATAATTGGGCGAAAAGCCTGTGGAGTACTTTATCCTAACCCCTATTTGGCAAAGGAGAAAAGCGCGTCCCTGGCGGGTTGACAGCCCTTTTAAGAAACATTTGGACCGGAAATAAATGTTTGTTGGAGGACGGCATTTGTTTTCGGGCATAGGGCCTCAAAAATAGTTTTTTTGGGCAGGGGTCTTGTGCAAAAGGCAGCAGCAGTATTGGAGCAGTATTGGAGCAGTAAACGAGGAATCACTTTTTAGCGAGGAGAAACAGATGAAAAGGACCATTTTTGCAGTGGTGGCAATCGCCATCGCAATGGTCATGGCCGCCCCGGCTATGGCCGTTGACCTGGGCTTCAAGGGCGAATACCGTGTCCGCGCATTTTCGGACGCAGTGCCCAGCCTGGACACCCTCCAGAAGGTTTCCGACTCCTGGATGGAGCACCGCTTTCGCTTGCAGACAACTTTCACCGTCACGGACAACCTGTCCATCACCACCCGTTTTGATGCCATGGACGAAGAGACCTGGGGCCGCGCAGATGTTACCGCACCTGCTCGCCTGACCTTCGACCGCGTTTACATGACCATCAAGACAGACTACGGTATGTTCGACATTGGCCGTCAGCAGGGCGGCGTGTGGGGAACCTCGTTTGCAGACAGCGAGTGGGATGCCGACCGCATCAAGTTCACCACCAAGATCGACAATTTCATCATCATCGGTATCTATGAGAAGCAGGATGAAGTTGATGCCTTCATCAATGCCTCCGACACCGACCGCGAAACCTACTGGCTTGCCGGCGTGTACCGCGGCGAAACCTTCACCGCTGGCCTTCTTACCGGCTACACCCAGGACAAGCGCGCCTCTGAGAATGTCAACTCCTTCCAGGGCAAGTTCTGGAGAATGTTCCCCTACTTCAAGGCAAGCTGGGAAGACTTCACCCTTCAGGGCGAAGCCGTGTTTGCTTTTGGCAAGGCTGCTGAATGGGATCAGGGCCAGTATCAGGCTGCCAACACCTACCCCGGCACCGTGGCTGCCCCCTTCGTTTTTGGCGGCGTGACCTACACCGGCGGCCCCTTCAAAGACATTGATTTTGATGCATGGATGTGGAACCTGGAAGCCGGCTACGGCATGGGCCCCTTGGCCTTTGAAATGGGCTATGCATGGGCGCAGGGCCAGGGCACAGACGGCCCCTTTGATGCCAATGGCCTTCCCAGCCAGACCAACTCCAAAGTCAAGACACTTGGCACCCTGGGCGTGGATTGGGACAAGCTTTACATCCTGACCAGCACAGAGAATGCTCTTCTCACCGGTGGTCTTGGTGGAAGCGGCAACCTGAATGCAGGCGGCACGGCCAGCCAGGCCGGCGCCAAGATCTTCTACCTGGGCGCAACCTTCAAGCCCATGGAGAACCTGAGCCTGGGCGTGATGTACGGAAACGCCAAGGCCGAGTCCGTGACCAAGGCTGGTCAGTCCGACAACTACGGCAACGAGTATGACTTCAAACTCGTATGGGACATCATGGACAACCTGCAGTACACCTTCATCGCCGCTTACCTTGATGCCGGCGATTTCTGGCAGCGTGAAGTGTATGACGCCAACTACATTGGCGCTCCTGCACCCCTGCCCCAGAATGTGCACCAGGTCAAGCTTGAGAACACCTACTCCCTGTTCCATGAGCTGAGCATCGCTTTCTAGTGCTCAAAACGCTTGTTCAGGCAGTAAGTGCAGTTTAAAAATAGAAAGAGGGTTCTGGAGTAATC
>JASEHB010000680.1 GCA_030018745.1 Desulfatibacillaceae bacterium
CCTTGATTTAAAAACGCTTTAAGCCAGGATTTTTCTGCCTGCAAGCATGGGCCGGTTTAAAGGCGGCAGGCGTGTCAGACATGATTTCTCAAGCCCAGTTCCGCCGGGTGGGGATTGAGATAGATCTGGCCAGCCAGATAGGAAATGCCGAATCTGCGCACAAAGTGGTTGATGAGCGTGATTGGCACAATAAGGGGAAGAATCCCTTTGCGGTAATCATCAATCAGCCCTATAAGCTCCTGCTTTTCATCTGCATTCATATGCTTTTTGAAGTGGCCGGCCATGTGAAGCAGCACATTGGAATGTTTTTTTGCCGTGGGCTTTAAAGACAAGGCTTTTGTGAGAAGCTCCAGATAGTTTTTGTAGAGTTCTTGCGGCTCATAAGCTCCGGCGTTTGCAACCAGGCGGCCCATTTGCCGGTAAACAATTTCGCTGTGGGAGAGGATGAGCATTTTGTGACGGGTATGAAAATCCACAAGGTTGCCTGTTGTAAGGCCTTGTTGAATGGTTTCCCTGAAACTTTTGAGAACAAAGACCCGTGCAATAAAATTTTCCCGCAGAACCGGGTCATGCAGCCTGCCTTCCTCTTCAGCCGGAAGCAGGGGAAATCTCTCCATAAAAAGGCGGGCAAAAATACCCACACCGCTGTTGACCGGCTGGCCTGAAGGCCCGTAAACCTTTACCCTCTCCATGCCGGAGCTTGGCGATTTGCTTTTGAAAATGAAACCGCAGAGATTTTGCCGGTCAAGGTCATCCAGCCTGGTTTTGGCCCATTTTTTCATGCGATCCGTGTGATCAATGCCTGTCTTTATTGTCACCAGCCGGGGGTTGTCAATCTCCCCCACAAGGCGCATGGCCTCCCTTGGCACTGGAAGGCCGCATTCCACCTCCGGGCACACAGGGAAAAACTCAAAATACCTGGAAAGGGTTTTGGTCAGGTAGGGATCATGTTTATGGCCGCCGTCATAGCGAACTGATTCCCCTAAAAGACAGCGGCTTATGCCCATTGGTATCTTTTCGTCCATGGAGTATTCTTTCCGGCGTTGTTAAGGGCCTGAACAAGATTATGGCCGACCTGGAGCTTAAATTTTAACGCCCCGGCATAATTTTGGTCGGCAACCCATATCCGGCTTATCAGGTCCAGGAAGTGGTGTCCGGCACGCTCACCTTTATTTTTGCGGCAAGTTGCAAAAGAGTTGCAGACAACTCCTCCATTTGTGCGTCAATTGCCGCTTTTTGGGGTGACCAGTCAGCAGGGCAGGCGTTTTTAAGGGCAGCAAGGCCTGCATCCAGCTCTGCAATAATGCCTTTCAAATCCTTGATGGGGGCCGTGTAAACAGACTTTTCAGCTTCATTTAAGCCCTCCATCTTTTCAAGAATATCATAAACCCCTGCCTTGAAACCCACAAGCTGCCTGTTGACCTTGTCGCAGTATTGCATGGCATTCATAAAAAAACCTTTCCCTGGAATAAAATATGGTTTTTGCCTTTTGCCAAGGCCCTTTTTCATGCGGCCTAAACTATTTATTGAGATCCT
>JASEHB010000076.1 GCA_030018745.1 Desulfatibacillaceae bacterium
GATACCCTTTTGGAATCCGAGATGTTTGGCTATGCAAAGGGCGCTTTCACGGGTGCGGATAAGGACAAGCCGGGCAGATTCCAGGATGCTGACGGCGGCACCCTTTTTCTGGATGAAATCGGAGATATGCCCCTGGCCCTCCAGGCCAAGCTTTTGCGGGTTATTGAGGACAAGGAGTTTTACCCCCTTGGAGGCCGCAAGGTGGTCAAGGTCAACACGCGCATAATAGCCGCCACAAACCGGGATCTCATGAGCGCAGTCGCCCAGAAGGCCTTCCGCCAGGATCTTTTTTACCGGCTCAATGTGTTGCGCCTTGAGCTGCCTGCCCTGGCCCAGCGCAAGGTGGACCTCCACCTGCTTGTGGCCCACATTCTGCGCCGCCTGTGCGCCACAAGGGAAACCTCGGTGGAAAAAATTTCCGAGCCTGCCATGAAGCTTATTCTGGAGCACGATTATCCGGGCAATGTGCGGGAGCTGGAAAACATACTTGAGCACGCACTTATTCTATGCCCAGGCAGCATAATAGAAAAGGAGCACCTGCCCGACTTTTTGGAGCGGGCCGTTCGCCAGAAACAGGGGGTTGAATGCGAAGCGGATTCCTCTGCCGCACCCACAGCTTTGGACATGGAGCGCCAGGCGCTGGCAAGGGCGCTTGAAAAACACCGCGGCAACGCAAGCGCAGCAGCCAAGGAGCTTGGAATTCACCGGACAACGCTGTGGAGAAAGGCAAAGAAGCTGGGGCTTTAAAACCAGTCACGCCTATTTGCGCCAGAATTCGGGAACCAGAAGAACAATCACCGTGTATATTTCCAGCCGCCCCAAAACCATGCACACCATGAGCAGCCATTTGGCTGCATAGGGCAGACCGGCAAAATTCTCCATAGGCCCCACCGCGCCAAAACCAGGCCCAACATTGCCCATAGTTGTTGCAACGCTGGAAAAGGCCGTAGTCGAATCAACGCCAAACAAAGTCAGCAACAACGAGGAAAGGACAAAAATTGTCAGGTAGAGCACAAAAAATGCCGCAACGCCTTTAAGCACATCTTCGGAAACAACGCGGCTACCCAAACGAACTGGCATAACAACCCTGGGATGAATAAGCCTTACAAGCTCCCGATAGCAGTATTTGAAAAGCAATATAAGCCGCAGAAGTTTTATGGCTCCGGATGTTGAGCCTGCGCAGGCGCCGATGAAAATGCATATTGTCAGCACAAACTGGCTTGCTTGGGGCCAAAGCTCATAATCCGCCGTGGCATAGCCGGTTGTGGATAGAAGGCTTGCCACCTGAAAAGCCCCGTAGCGCAGGGCCTTTTCAGAGCTGGCGTAAAACCCTGTCCGCAAATCCACAAAAATAATAAGAACAAAAACTGCAAGCAGTATGAGGAAAAACCGGCATTCAGGGTTTGTGAGGTATGCTTTGGGATTGCCCTGGAGCAGGCTGTAATGAAGGGAGAAATTTATTCCTGCCAAAACCATGAAAAAGAATATCACCCATTCAAAATAGGCACTTCCATACTGACCAACCGAAGCGTTCTGGGTGGAAAACCCCCCTGAAGGAAGGGTGGTCATTGCATGGCAAACAGCATCAAAGACTCCCATGCCACCAACCAGAAGCAGAAATATCTCAAGCAGAGTGAGCAGAAGGTACACCTTCCACAACATCAATGCAGTATCCCGGATTTTGGGTGTGAGCTTGTCGGGCATTGGAGTTGCAACTTCCGCCTTGTAAAGCTGCATTCCGGCAACACCCAGAAAAGGCAGTATTGCCAGCGAAAGCACAATTATGCCCATGCCGCCAAGCCACTGGATGAGGCTGCGCCACAAAAGCTGGCTTCTCTCCAAGGCCTCTATATTGGCCAAAACCGATGAGCCTGTTGTGGTGAAGCCGGAAAAGGACTCAAAGGCACAGTCGCAAAAGGTATTGAACACCCCGCCGAAATAAAAGGGCAGCGCCCCGAAAACCCCTGCTCCAATCCAGGTGAGGGCCACAATGGCAAAACCGTCCCTGTGGGTAAGTCCGTTGCCTGCCTTGCGGAAATAAAGAAACAGCCCGCCACCCACGCCAAGGGTAAGAGCCGTTGCCGCTGCAAAGGCCTTTATGCTTCTGGTCTCCCCAAGGTAAAGCCCAAGCATAAGGGACGGCAGCATGGCCATACCTATAAAGATAATCAACACGCCTACAACGCGCAAAACCCTTGACCAGCGCATGGCAATACCTTTTTGGCGCTAGAAAAATTCCAGTTTAACCGCAAGGGCCTTTTCCACCTTTGGCACGGCCTTGCGGTTGGAAAGGATGATTATGTGGTCGCCCGGTTCGATGACGGAATCGCCTGAAGGGATGATGACCTGCCCATTGCGAAGAATGGTTATGATGATTGCCCCACGGGGAAAATCCAGATCCTTTATGGGCCTGCCCACAAGGTCGGAGGTTTCCATTGCCACAGCCTCAAGCACTTCGGCCCTTTCGCCCTTTAAGGCTATGGAAGAAAGAACCATTCCGCGCCTTACAAGGTGCAAAATTGTGTTGATTGCAGAAAGCCGGGCGGAAACCACAAGATCCAGACCCAGTGCAGGCATCATGGAGAGGTATCCGAACTTGTCAATGCGGGTTATGGCCGCCTTTGCGCCCATTCGCTTGGCAACAAGGGCGGTGAGTATATTTGTTTCCTCGTCACTTGAAAGGGTGATAACAACATCCATGTCTGCAACATTTTCCTCGCTCAAAAGCTGGTGGTCGGAGCCATCGCCGTTGAGCACAACAACATGCTCCAGACAGGCGGCAATTTTTGCAGCCTTGGCCGGGTTCTTTTCAATAATCTTTGTGTGGACGCCTTTGGATACAAGCAGCTCGGCCAGAGCCATGCCAGAGCGTCCTCCACCCACAATCATGGCCCGGCGCACCTTTTCGCGGGTTATGCCAAAAACGGAAATGGCTTCAATAAGCTGGTCAGCCTCCTCGGCCAGATAGACCACATCCCCTGCAAGTATGGTGTCCCTGCCTGTGGGGATAATAAGCTCCTCGCCCCGCACAATGGCTGCCACAAGAATTTTCCTTGTTCCTGCAACCCTTGCAATGTTGGAAAGCCTTACCCCTGCCAGGGGCGAAAGAGGCTCCACGCGGATGCCCGCAAGCTTGACCCTGCCGTCTGCAAACTCGGCCACATCAAGAGCGCCGGGGACGGAAAGAAGCCTGTCTATGGTGCGGACCATTTCCTTATCCGGATTGATTACCGCATCAATGTGGGGCCTTTCCTTTTGCAGGCTTTGGGCAAGCTCCGAGTAGTCCATGTCCCGGATGCGCGCAAGCTTTCTGGTGGCAGGGGAGAGAATGTCTGCAAAAAGGCAGGAGGTCAGGTTGATTTCATCGGAATCCGTTACAGCCAGAAGTATTTCCGCACTTTTTACGCCCGCCTCCTCCAAAACTGCGGGGCTGGACCCGGAGCCTTCCAGAACCTGCACATCCAATTGGTCCAAAACCCGGCGCAAGGCTTCGGGTTTTGGGTCTATGACAACCACATCCTTGTTTTCCGCTGCAAGGCGGCCTGCAATGTGAAAGCCCACCTCGCCTGCTCCGACAATGATTATTTTCACAGCAAGGCCCTGTTCAATTGGTATTGGTTATGGCTTTTGGGAAAATTGTCAAAACAGATTTCCTATCTCATGGTTGCTTTGTTTACCGCATGGGTATAGTCCAGATGCTTGCAGGTTGTCAATGAATGACAACCAGTTGACATAATTTGAATTTCAAGCGTTAAACCTGATAAAGGCAACAAAGGCGGCCACTCCTGCAAGAACTGCCATGTCTTTTGCAGAGGCCTTGAACTCCTGGGGGGTGCGCGTGTCGCTGTAACAGCGGGCTGTCATGGCAAGGGCAAGATTTTGCGAGCGGGAAAACACGGTGCGCAAAAGCGCGGTGGCAAAAAGCCTCAAGCGCCGCACCGGGTTTTTAACCTGGTCCGCGCCGCGGGCCTGCTGGGCGCAGGATACCGCATTGGATGAGGCCAGAATGCCCGGAAGAAGGCCCAGCAAAAGGCCCATCATGGATGCAATCCGGCCATGGGGAACACCTGGCAGGGGCTTTAAAAACCACTCCACAGAAGCCCGTATGCGGCTGTTGGGGGTTGTGGCTGCAAACAGCACTCCGCAGGCTGTGACCAGAAAAAGCCTCCAGGCCAGAACAAGCCCGTGGGCAAGGCCGGGCCGGGATACGCCAATCCATCCCAACCGTATAAGCTCCTCGCCGGGCGTAAAAAGGGCATGGGCGGCCACAAGAAAAAAAAGGAAAAGAAAGAAAATTTTCAAATCCCTGGCAATACGCCAAAGTGCAAGACCCAAAAAGGCGGCTCCTGCTGCGGGTATAAGCGAAAGGGCCGCCAGGGCCGCCGGGGCTGCTCCAAAGGTCGCGCCCCCGGTAATTGCAAGGGCCGCAAGCTTGCACCGGGCATCCCACACATGAAGAAGTGAATCGCCGGTCTGGCCGGAAAATGTTGCAGGCTCATACACGCGATGTCTGCCCCCAGGGCCTTAAACCAAGGCTTTGGCTTTCCGCAGCAAACTCGGCAAGCCCTCCGTCACGGATCAAAGCGCCTTTGTCCATTATCAGGATTCTGCTGCAAAGCCCCTGCACAAGCTCCACATCGTGGGTGGCAACAATAAGGGTCGTCCCCAAATCCTTTAGCCGCAACAGCTCATCAAGCAGGGCTGTTTTTCCGGGCCAGTCCAGGTTGCTAAAAGGCTCATCCAGAACAATAACCCTTGGCTCCATTGCCAAAACCCCGGCAATGGCAAGCCGCCTTTTCTCGCCGCTGGAAAGGTTTTCCGTCCTTTTGGCGGCAAGGGGGGCAAGCCCCGTCCAGTCAAGCGCCTTCTCCACCCGGCGTTTTACCTCTGGTCTTGGAAGATTGAGGTTTTCCGGGCCAAAGGCAACATCTTCATACACCCTTTCCTCCACAATCTGGGCCGAAGAATCGGCAAATACCATGCCCACGGCAAGCCTTGCAAAAACAGCATCCTTTTTTGTGCAGACCCCAAACACCATTACGCGGCCGCTTGAAGGCCGGGCAAGCCCGTTGGCATGGCGCAGGAGTGTGGATTTGCCAGATCCGTTCCTTCCGCAAAGGGCTATGCATTCCCCTGGCATTACAGAAAAGCCAACCCTGTCCAGGCCCCTGGTCTTGTCAGCATAAAAATAGGAGACATCCTCAAAAATCAGGGCCGGCGCGGTCATTGCTGTCCCTCTTCAGTCTGGGGCCGGGCGGTCATGCGGCGAAGCAGGCGGGCGGCAGGCAGGGATGCCGCCATCTTTATGCAGTCAACAACCAGAAATCCGCTCATACCAACAGCCAGCGCCCAGAATGCCTTTTCCGGAAAAAGATGCTTGAGCCAGGCAAGGCCCATGCCGTAGATGACTATCGTGCCAAGCAGCATGGCAGCCACATCCCGCCACAGGGCAGGCTTTTTGACGCCGGAAACCGCCCCCATTAAAATTGCGGCAGGAAGATACCCAAGCAGAAAGCCCCCGGTGGGGCCGACAAACTGGCCCCAGCCCCCGGCAAAGCCTGCAAATACCGGCAGCCCCACAGCGCCAGCAGCCAGATAAAGAAAAAGCGCCCCCCCGGCCAGCCGCCACGAAAGGGCAAGGCCTGTGACATAAACAAAGTAGTTCTGCAAAACCACGGGCACGCCAAAAAAGGGCGTTGGCACGGCTATCCATGCGCCCACAGTTATAAGTGCCGCCATAAGGGCCACAAAAACAATATTCTGCACTTCCTGCAAGGAAAGGGGGCTTGGTTTACTATGCTGGTTCATTGTTGCGGCTCCATAATCTGGTGAAGGCAATCGCCATAGGTGACCCGCTCCACGGTTTTATCCGCCCTTTCAACCAGCAGGGCGCCGTCTGTATCCACATCCCGTGCAATGCCTTCAATCTGCTGCCTGGGGGTTTGGATAATCACCCTGCGGCCAAGGGTGCACGAAAGCTCCCGCCAGTCGTCAATAATGTTTCTGGCCACAGGGTCGCAGTCATCCATTTTATCCAAAAAGGCTTCAAGAATAAGCCTGCGGGGAAAGGGCTTTCCCAACAACTCCTTTATTGAAACGGATTTTGGCTCAAAGGCATGGGGCGAGTTGTTGACATTTATTCCCACACCCAGGTTGAGATGGGAAACCAGATCGCCCTCCCCTGCCATTTCGCTCAAAATGCCAACAAGTTTTTTTTCATCCACAAGAATATCATTGGGCCATTTGACCATTGCCGCAACACCGGTCAAATCTCTTAAAACTTTGCAAAGGCAGACCGATGCAGCAAAAAGCGCCCTGTGGGCAAGGGCAACCGGCAAAGATGGCCGCAGCACCAGAGTGAAATAAAGCCCCCCGGCATTGGAAAGCCATTTGCGTGAAAGGCGGCCCCTGCCCCTGGTCTGCTGCCCGGCAATAACCACGGTATTTGGCGGGCAGCCTTGGCGGGCCATTTCCCTTGCCTCGTCCATGGTGCTTTCAAGGGATTCAAAATAGTGAATGTTTTTTTGCCGGTCGGCAAATTCAAAGGGATAGACAAAATCCCCCCAGGATTTGAGAAAGTAACCGCCAGGGCCTGAATCAATCTCGTATCCTGACTCTTTGAGGACCTTGATATGCTTGAACACCGCCACGCGGGACACCCCAAGGGTTTTGGCCATAAAAGGCCCTGATACCGTCCCTTTGCTGCTGCGAAGCATTGTAAGTATTGCGCTTTTCATAATGTGTCACCCTTGCCGCAAATCCTGTTAACCATATTGGGCAAGCTTGGTTAACAAAAGCCGCCCGCCCTGTCAAGGCCTTGCCTTAAACAAAAAAAAGCCTTATTTTTAAGAGTGTTCTATGAGTCTTGGTATTCTGATGCTTAATTTTTCTAGCTGTGCCAGAGAATAATTTTAAAAAGCTTTGCCAGACTTGAGAGAAATAGGAAGTAATTTTAAGCGGTGATTTTCACCAGTCGCCTGGTCTTTTTCACCATGCCGTTAAACCGCCCATACGGAAAAATACCAGTTTTTGGGTGTAATAAACGGCCAATCGCCAAATTTTTTCACAAAAGTAAAAATTTGGAACCATAATTGCATTGGTAAGGAGGCAGGTATGAAATGGCTAGCGTTGGGGGGAAAACACGAGACAGCCGTTAACTCCTAAATCAGCGAGGTAAAAATGAGAAATTTTGACTGCCCCAGATACGATGCTTGCTTGAGCAGGGCGGCCATGGCCAATTCCCCCGGATTTGACTGTGCGGCCTGCCCTCATGTCAAGGCCCGTGCTCCACGCGAGGAGTTTGACATCATTTCTTATCACCTTTTGCTGCGCGCCATTTTCCGGCCCGACCTTTACGCCCGCTACCGGGGCGCCAAGGGTGTACGCAAACCCCGTTTGAACACCGAAATGACCTGCTCATTGGCATAAGCCCGGCCTTTTGCCTGTTTTAAAACCGGCCTTTTGCTTAAAACCTGCTTTGGTTGCGATGCCGCAAGTCGGCATCGCAACCTCTTGCGGACTGGTTTGGTCTGACCTTGCCGGTTATTTGACCCAAAGCTTTTTTGCGGCAGGAAGTCTTTATGCCAAAGCCTTGCGCAAACAAAACCACACAAGCCTTATGCGCCCTGCCTTAATTGCCCTTCCTGTTTGGATGCATTCCTCTGCCCATTGACATACTGCAAATAATATTTATTATCAAAACAAGCAGGAAATTTGCCTTGAAAGCAGGGCGAAATTCTGTCAATAAGCCCCATGCTTTTGGGTAAAAAAGCATGGAGGCATCACAAAATGCCCGGCCCCTAAAAAAAGCGCGCAGAAAGGGGCCTGTTTTTGGTATGCTTTTTTTGGAGCAAGCCGTAAGCCCGGCTTTTAAGGGCGCGGCATAAAGCTTTGTTAAAGGGTCTTTGTTGTTAAGGGTTTTAACTTTCTGTATTTAAAAACCTTGCAACAACAAAGGACCCAAAAGGGCTTTGGTTTTTTATCAACTCTTATTTAACAGCAAGGGAGCCAGCCATGTTGGATGTAACCGCATCGGCAGCAAAAAGATTTGCCGAGTATTTTGAGCAGCAGGAAAAGGTGACGCCCATCCGGGTGTTTTTAAACGAAGGCGGATGAGGCGGCCCAAGCCTTGCGCTGGCTCTGGACGAGCCGCGTGACAATGATGAAACCTTTGATGTAAATGGTTTCACCTTTCTTGTGGAAAAGGAGTTTCTGGAAAAAACAAAGCCCATTACCATTGATTTTACTCCTATGGGTTTTAACATATCTTCCAACCTGGATCTTGGCCCCAAGAGCGAGGGCTGCGGAGGTTGCAGCGGCGGCTGTTAAAAAGCCGTTGTCAGGTATTGGATTCATATCAGGATAAAAACCGCGGGCCGGGCCGGGACTGATGCCATATTATGCATCAGGGACCTGCCCGGCCTTGTTTTTTTGCGGTTAACCGCAGAAGAAGCATAATTTTGTGATGTGTTCTGTTTTGCCCGAACGATTTAAAAGGATATTCTGACTTGCTTTAAGCATCTTTGACTTTCCGCGCAAAAACCGCCAAAATATTAAAGTCTATAAGGCAAAAGAACAGTTGCGCAATTTATGGGAGATTTTTCGCCGGATATCAAATCTTCCACCCCAACCTAAATATCAATAA
>JASEHB010000681.1 GCA_030018745.1 Desulfatibacillaceae bacterium
CCTTTTTGAGGTGAAAAGCTTTCAGGGGCTTGCCGATGGCCTTGCCAACCCCGACCTGGAGGGCTTTGATGAGAAGGGCATAAGCCTTCTGCACCATGCCCTGGCTGCAAGGTTTTATAAGTGCAGGGACCTGCCCAACGATGTGCTGCTTGGGTATGATGACAATATTGTGCGCCATTGGAAAAAAATTGCCGAAAAACGGAACTCCGCAGGGAACACGCTTTACCCCAAGTATTTTCAGTACCTGGCCCTGCTGTTTGCAGAAATATATCTGGACAGGTTTTTCCGGAACCCGCAAAAGCTGCTTGACGCCCTGAACCTGCAGGTGGAGCGGTGCAACCAGGGCAGGCACAGGCAGGATGCTGTTGAGCCTTTTTCAGAAAAGGAGCTTAACAAGGTTGCCTTCTGGATGGCCACAGGGTCAGGCAAAACCCTGCTCATGCATATAAACATATTGCAGTACCGGCATTATCTTGAGGCCAACGGCAAGGGCCGCCAGCTTAACCGCATTGTTCTGCTCACCCCCAACGAGGGGCTTTCCCGCCAGCATTTGCAGGAATTCGCCCTTTCGGGAATCCGCGCCCAGTTGTTCAAAAAAGACGGGCTTATGGACTTTGCAGCAAATGCCGTCCAGGTCATTGATGTTCATAAACTGCGCGATAAATCCGGCGAAAAAACCGTGGATGTGAAGGCCTTTGAGGGAAACAACCTGGTGCTGGTTGACGAGGGGCACAGGGGGGCCTCAAGCAGCGAAACCGGCGAATGGATGAAAAACAGGGAAATTTTGTGCGAGCAGGGCTTTTCCTTTGAGTATTCCGCAACCTTTGGCCAGGCAATGAAAGCCTCCAAAAGCAAAACCCTTGAACAGGCCTATGCCAAAAGCATTTTGTTCGATTACTCCTACAAATATTTCTACGGAGACGGATACGGAAAGGACTACCGTATTCTCAATTTGAAGGATGACGCAGAAAAACACCTGCGGCGCTACCTCACCGCGTGCCTTTTGTCGTTTTACCAGCAGCAGAAGCTTTATCTGGATAATGAAAGGGAGTACGCGCCCTATCTTCTGGAAAAGCCTCTCTGGATTTTTGTCGGCGACAAGGTAACAGCGGTTCGCAAGGAGCATGGCAGAGATGTTTCCGATGTTCTGGCGATTCTGCTCTTTCTGGCCTGGTTTGTTGACCCCCAAAACCGGCAGGCCGCCCTTGAATATATCGGCCAGTTGCTTGCCGGAAATTCCGGGCTTCTGGATGTAAAAGGGAATGACCTTTTTGCCACGGCATTTTCCTATCTTGCCAAAACAGGGATGACAGCAAAGGAAGTTCTTGAAGATATTTTCGGCGTTCTTTTCAATTCCAGAACCCCTGCTGCCCTGCATGTGGAGAACCTGAAGGGGGCAGACGGCGAAATTGCCTTGCGCCTGGGCGATAATAAGCCTTTTGGCGTGATAAATGTGTCAGACACCCCCAAGCTGTGCAAGCTTTGCGAGCAGACCAAAGAGCTTGTGGTTACAGAAAGGGAGTTTGGCG
>JASEHB010000682.1 GCA_030018745.1 Desulfatibacillaceae bacterium
GATCCACCTCCAGCGAATCAAAAGGCGTCACCACCACCTTTATCTTAAGCCCGTTTTCAAGCACCCTCAACTGCTCCAGCTTTTCAATGTCCTCAAGCCGCCCCTGCTCCAGCGAGGCGTAAGTCTCCAGAAAATTCATGGTGTAGGCGTAAATGCCAAGGTGCTTGTAGGTGGGAAAATCTTTCCCCCCGTCCCTTGCAAAAGGTATGGGCGAGCGGGAAAAGTAGAGGGCAAAGCCCTTATTGTCGAAAACCACCTTCACATCCTTGGGGTTTGTTATCTCGCCCGGCTCCACAATGGCAAAGGCCAGGGTGCTCATGCCTGTTTCCGGGTTCTGCTGCAAGGGCGCGGCGCAGGCCGTAACATTTTCCGGGGCAAGCAGGGGCTGGTCCCCCTGCACATTCACCACAATGTCATCCCCAAATAGGCCCAACTCCCGGCCTGCCTGGGCCACCCTGTCCGTGCCGGAGCGGCACTCGCGCGAGGTCAAAACCGCCCTTCCGCCAAAGGCTTTCACCGCTTCGGCAATCCGCTCATCATCCGTGGCCACGGCCACTTCGCTAATGCCTGGGGCCTTGGCCGCCCTTTGGTAAACATGCCAAATCATGGGTCTGCCATGAATTGCAGCAAGGGGCTTGGCGCAAAACCTTGTGGACCCGTAACGGGCAGGTATTATCACAGCGGTTTTCATGTTTCCTCGCAATGCCGGTTTTTTTAAGGGCAGGGCAGGGCGATTGTGTGTTGACTCGCCAGCCGCCAAGCTTATAGCATAAGGCATAGGGCAAAGCAAAATGTAAGCCTTTGCTTAAAAGCCTCTCAACAGGTCAGACAAGGAAAGCCCATGAACCACAAGGCCTTGCAGAAAATGTTAGAGCAGGTCAAAGACGGCAATCTTGCCGTGAAGGAGGCCCTGGAGGCCCTCAACAACCTGTATTTTGAGGATATGGGCTTTGCCCAGGTGGATCATCACCGCTCCATCCGCAAGGGCTTTCCTGAAGTGATTTACGGGGAAGGCAAAACCGTGGAGCAGATTGGCCAAATCATGGAGCGCATGGTCAGCCAGGGCGATGTGATTCTTGTGACCCGCCTTGACGCCCAAAAGGGCCTTGCCCTTTCAGAGCGCTTTCCGCAAAGCCGCTATGACGCACAGGCAAGAATGCTCATTCTGGAGGAAAACCCCCTGCCCGACATGGGCCGGGGCAAAATTGCAGTGGCCTGCGCCGGAACCAGCGACATACCCGTTGCAAGAGAGGCCTTCCTGACCGCAAAAACAATGGGAAACTCCGTGGACCTGGTGTGCGATGTGGGAGTTGCAGGCCTGCACCGGCTCATGGCCCACCGCAGGCTGATGGAGGAGGCCACAGTCATTGTTGCAGTGGCAGGCATGGAAGGCGCCCTGCCAAGCGTCATTGCAGGCCTCTTTGCCAAGCCCGTGATAGCCGTGCCCACAAGCATAGGCTACGGCACAAGCTTCAACGGGCTTACAGCGCTTCTGGCCATGCTCAATTCCTGCGCATCCAATGTGGC
>JASEHB010000077.1 GCA_030018745.1 Desulfatibacillaceae bacterium
CATCGAGTTCCTGCACGGCGAAGTGCAACGCAGCCATCGTTTTCCTGGGGCCGCCCCATAATAAATTCTATACTTTTACGGCCTCAACTATGGCCTCTGCAATCTTCTCTGCCGAGCGCCCGAAAAGCTCATCTGTTGGCACATCGTCAAGATAGCTGTCCTGCCAGGGTATGCTTGCCTCGTTGACCAGGTTCTTGATGTGCTCGAACTTGCCGCCAAGCGCCCGCACCTTGGCGCTTGTGGGGATTTGGGCCTTGAAGGAGACTTCCAGCAGCAGCAGATGCTCAATGCGGTTGGGGGTTGGCCCTGTGCCGGAAATCACGGGAATGGCCACAAGGCTGCGCCCGTCCTTGCGGCCCTTGCCGATGTAAACATTTTTCCGGGCCACAATGATGCGCTTTGTGCCAAGCAGGCGGTTGTCCTTTTCCGTGCGGGATCGAAGCGTTGAGGCTGTACCCTCTTTTTTTATAAGGGTTATGCGCGACTCGTCAGTTGGCTCGCCAAGCAGGCTAAGGCCTGAAATGCCGTAAAGGGTTGTTCCCAAAATGGCTTCCACAATGGGCTGGATGTTCTTTAAAACAAGCACATTGGAGTTTTTGAGCTGGTCCGGCCCGAAACCGGCTCCGGCAACCGCATCAAAAAGAATGCCCTCTGCTGTCTGGGCAATCCGGCTTGTGCCAACGGTAACGGTTTTTGCCTGATGTTTTATTGCATCCACCGGCCTTGCAAGGATGTTTATGCCCTCGCCCAGGGTTGCAAAAAGGGTGTTGAGCATATTGAGAGGCGTGCCTTTTAGTCCGAAATCCAGGGCAAAGTCCTCGGCAGGAAGCCTGCCTGCCATATACTTGAGCAAAAGGGTGAGATCTGTGGACACATTGCCGCAAAGGTTGGAAGGAAAGAGGTTTTTGCGCTTGCGCCTTGAAAACTCCAGGTAAAAGCGGGCTATATTCTCCCGGAATTCGCTGTCTATGAGAAGCTCGTAAACATCCCTGCCGTCCCTGTTGAAGCTTTCAACCGTGTGGCGCAGGTCTTCCCGAAAATCAAACAAAAAGCCCGACTGCTCGTTAATGGCCAGGGCCGCATGAAATCCCCACAGATGGCCCACAAGCGTGCAGAGGACAGGCGCCAGATGGGGCGAGACAGGCGGCACAAACAGCACATCGCTGGCTACACCGTCAAAGCGGCTCTCGCCCTGGTCGGCTATCACAATGGGCACAGCCTTGTGAGCCTTGAAAATGGCCGTGTCTTTAACAATGTCGCCCATCACAACTTGGGGGCTTCCGGCTGCGCACACAAGAATAAGCGGCTCGGAAGAAAGGTCTATGTGCTTTTTATCCTCCACATAGTCTGTTGAAATGGTCTTGTAGCAAAGCTCACTAAGCTTGATGCGGATTTCGTCTGCTGCGGCTTTGTTGGGGCCGGAACCCACAACAGCCCAGTAGGTTCGCGAAAGGGCAAACGCCTTGGCGCAGGCCTCTATCTTGGAAGATTCGGCAAGTATGCTGCTCATGGCGGAAGGCAGATCCACAAGCTGCTTTATCTCTTCAGCCACAAAGGCATCTGTCCGCGCACCTGTGAGCTTGGCAAGGAAAAGGCCAAGCAGGGCGCCTGCAACAATCTGCATGTAAAAGGCCTTGGTGGAGGCAACGCTCATCTCAATGTCGCGGCCTGTTGAGGTGTAAATAACCCCGTCCACCTTGAAGGTTATGTCCGAATCCCGGCGGTTGACTATTGCAAGAGTGTAGGCCCCGCAGGCCTTTGCCATGTCCACCGTGCGGTTTGTGTCTGTTGTGGTGCCAGACTGGGTTACGGCCACCACAAGGGTATCGGAAAGGGGGTTTTCGCCCTGTCCTGCCTCCAGCATGAAGCCGGAGAACTCCGAAGCCTTGCAGGCTGCAATAAGTGGAATTCTGCTGCCAAGATAATGGCGAAGAATGTCTGCACAGGCTCGCGCTGCAATGCCTGCCGTGCCCTGGCCTATGAAGTGGATTTTCTTTATTTTGCCGCTTTCAAGGGCATCTCGCAGCCTCTTTGGCACACAGGTTTCATCCAGGTCCACCACCACCCGGCGATTTTTGCCGCTGCCCATAAATTTCCAGCGGTTTAAAAGGGTTTTTTCAACCGAAAGTGGTGCCTGGCTTATTTCCTTTAAAAAGTAATGGGAAAAATCGCCCCGGTCTATGTCCCGTGCAGTTATGGGCGTGTGCTGCTCGGAGCTTTTACCGGGCACAACAGGGGTTCCGTCATAGTAGCAGGCGCAAATCCCTTCCAGGCCGGGCTTTGCTGCATCCAGCACAAAGACCTGGCCCTGGGTCCTGCCGGTTTTGCCGGTCACAACCTGCTCGCCGTTTATCCTTACAAAGCGGTTTGTAACCTCAACAAGGCCGTAAACCTCGGAGGCAGGCATGAAGCAGTCTTCCCCAAGCCCCACAAAAAGGGCCTGGCCCGATCCCCTTTGGGCAAGAAAAAGCTTTCCAGGGGCAAGTTCCGTGTGCATGAGTATGGCGTGGCTGCCGGTAAAATCGTTTGCTGCAAGGCGAAAGGCATCTTCAACAGCATAGCCCTGCTGAAGGTATTTTTCCATTTGCAGGGGGATGATTTTCGTGTCCGTGGTAACACTTTCGGGCAGGCGTTTTCCCGTGCGGGACTCAAAATCCTTTTTCAACTGGCCGTAGTTGTCAATGTCGCCGTTCAGGCACACAAGAATAAGGCCGGAGTTGCCTGCCATGCCATTGGCTGTGGCATTGTCCACCGGGTGGCAGTTGGGTTCGGTGATGGCCCCCACCGAGGCCCAGCGGGTGTGCGCGCAAAGGGTGAAAAAGCTCTGGGGAATTCCTGCCAGAGCCCCAAAGAGGTAATCTTCCCTTATCTGGCGGCGCAGAAAGGCCACATTGTCGCCCAGGCGGCCAATTTCTGCGGCCTTTTTGTAAACAAGGCTCACCATGACCCATCGGGCGGAGCGAGAAACGCTAACAGCCCTGTTGGGAAGCGTCTCTCCAGGGGCGCGCTCCTTCAATGCGCGAGCAAGAATGTCCCCACCCCTGCCCTGCTCCCAGGCGCCAAAATGCTTTGGGTCAAAAAACATAAGCAGGCTTATGCCCGCAGAATCACGCCCCCTTACCTCCAGGCGGTTTATGCCGGAAAGCACCCTGTCCAGGCGGCGGAACACGCGGATGGCAGCTTCAGGGGCATCTGCCCCTCCTGCCTCCAGCAGGTAATCAACCCGCTTCAGCCCGTCAAGAATATCCTTTTCAATGCACCATGCCCCATCCTTCACCGCTTCCAGACGGGATGCTGCAACCTGGGTCTGCCCGGAGCCAAGTGTTGCGGCGTGAAGTTTCAGGGCCGCATCCTGGGCCTGAACAAGCCTGTCAACCCTGGCGCTGATTGTGTTTAGTCTGTCCTGAATCTCGCCGGAGTTTTGGAATATCTCCACAAAGCAGGACTCGCTGTTGAGCTTCTGGGCGCAGGCCAGAAAGGAGCTGGCCGCCTCGTTGCCCAGGTAACCCTCCGCCAGATTCCCCTGGCTTTGCAGGCAAAGGTCAAGGGTTGAGCTTTCCATTGCTGCAAGGTGCCCTTCAAGCTCTTGGGCCAGCAAAGATATTTCCGGCGTATCCTGCAAGGGCGCACAGGCAACCAGGCCGCATATTCCGCAGGCAAGGGTGTTGCTGCTCACCGGGAAAAATACAATTGAACCCGGCGGCACGGTAAAAAGCGAGCGGCCAAAATAAACGGGCCGCTGCCGCAGAAAGCCAAGGGCGGCCCTGACCCTGCTTTCAATTTTGTTTTTGAATTTTCCAGCCAACATTTGCCGGGCTACATCCTTTCGTACAGGCTTCTGGCTTTCTGGCGGGTCATTATATCCTTCCAGCCTTTTCCCAGGGCATTTTCCCACAAAGGCTCAAGGGAGAGCGCCACATCCAGCATCTTTTCCATCTGCGCATCAGTAAGATTGGCAGTTATTTTCCGGGGAAGCTCAATTGCGTTCTTGGCGCACATCTGCCGAAAAATATCCACGCCCTTGGGGTAGAACTCATCAAGATAATCAAAAACAATGGAGTTGCCTATTCCGTGCCGGACCCCAAGAACGAAGCCAAGCCCGTATGAAAGGGCATGGCAGACCCCCACCTGGGAATAGGCTATGGACATTCCCCCGCAGTAGGAGGCCATCATAAGGTCATCATCTGCCCGCTGCCGGTCAACTTCGCCAAGAAAGACCTCCTCGCAGAGTTCCAACGCCTTCTGGCCATAAGCCCTGGAAAAGGAATTCAAAAAGGTTCCCTCCAAAGACTCCACGCAATGGATGTAGCAGTCCATGCCCGTGTAGAACCGCTGCTCTGCCGGGGCGTCTGCAATGAGATCCGGGTCCAGAATTATCTGGTGAAAAACCGAATAATCGGAATTGATGCCAAGCTTGCGCACAGGCCCTGTGAGAACCGTGGTGCGAGAGACCTCGGCCCCGGTGCCCGAAAGGGTGGGAATGCCCGCATGATAAACAGAGGGCTTTTTAGGGAGATCCCAGCCCTGGTAATCCGCCGAGGAGCCGGGGTTTGTGAGCATCACGGAAACAGCCTTTGAAATGTCCATAACAGAGCCGCCGCCTATGCCCACAACACCGCTTATTGCGCTGCCGAATTCTTTTTGCAGTCTATCGCGCAGGGCATCCACCTGGGTGGTTTTAGGCTCGTGGTCATCTACATTTGTGAATATGACTGCATCACCCTTTAAGCTGGGGATGCGCCCGGCAAGCGCCTTGCCCTCAAAAACCGCATCCACAAGAAAAATAACGGCCCCAGGCTGGGCGGCCCGTTGCAGGTCAAGGATTTCGCCTGCCTGATTAAAGCTGCCCCTGCCGAAAACCACCTTTGAAACCATTTGAAAATTGCGGAATTTTTGCACGGTCATCCTCCAAAAACCTTGTTTAGCTTTTCAATGCGCTCCGCCAAATCAGCCTCGGTCCAGTTTACCATTATCTGCATGGTAAGGGTGCGGCTCATCAGTTTGTCCGATACGGCCAAATCCAGATTCTTGTAGTTTGGCAGCTTTTCGCAAAGCTCTATGGGCAGGCGGGAGGCAGCCTTTAAGTTGTGCAGATGCTCCCAGCCTTTGAAATAATGCCACTTGTTGGCATACCAGTAAGGGCAGCCGCCAAGGCCCACCTTTGCAATTCCTGCTACCGCCTGCCTTGCAGCAGCTTCATCGGGCATGAGCCAGCACAGGAAGGTGGCCGTATCCCCGGCAGGGTCGGGAATATGCCGAAAGCTTATATCCTTATATCTGGAAAGCGCGTCCTTGATTATTTTTTTGTTGGCCCTTTGTTTTTCCAGAATAAAGTCAATCTTCCTCAACTGGGCCACTGCAACAGCGGCGTTAAGCTCGCTTATCCTGAAATTGAGGCCCATAATGGGGTGGTCTTCTGCGCCCCGGTCGTTTCCCACATGGTCGTGCCCGTGGTCGGAAAACTGGTCGGCAGCCCTGTAAAGGGCTTCATCCTGGGTGACCACGGCCCCGCCCTCGCCTGCGGTTATTGTCTTTACCGGATCAAAGGAAAAGCAGCCCATTGCGCCAAAAGTGCCAAGCGACTTACCATTAAAGGTGCCGCCAACCGCCTGGCAGGTATCTTCAATGAGGATGAGGCCCTTTTCCCTGCAAACCCTGGCAAGCTCATCAATTCTGGCCATTGAGCCGCACATGTGAACAGGCATCACAGCCTTGGTACGCGGGGTTATCGCCTTTTCAACAGCTTCCGGGGCAAGGCAAAGGGTGTCATCAATATCCGCAAAAACAGGAACAGCCCCCACGGCCAGAACCGCCTCAAAAGTGGCCACAAAGGTAAAGGGCGGCACAATGACCTCATCGCCTGCCCCCACGCCGCAGGCTGCAAGGGCGGTTATTACCGCAGTGGTGCCAGAAGAAACCATGTGGCAGTATTTCACATTCATCCTTGCGGCAAGTTCCTGCTCAAAGGTTTTTGCCTTCCAATGGCCTTTTCTGGCAGCATCAAAACCGTAGCGGAAAAGCACGCCGGTATCGAGCACATCTTGGACCTCTTTGCGCTCCTCCTGGGAGAAAACTTCAAAACCCGGCATTTTTTTGCCTCCTTAATCAGTTATGAAAGGGCTGGGTGGCAGGCGGCGCTTAAAGCCCCCGCCCAAAGCAAACGGGACGAAAAAATGCGCCGTGACGCTTGATTATACAGCAGGGCTATGGCATAGACATACAATAATATCAAGTGCAATCATGCTGCCAAGGGGGCTTACATGACCATCAGCACGCAAACGGCAAAGCAGGGATCGATTATAATCATAGAGGCCCCGGAGCGCCTGGACGCCAGCGCATCGGGCGAATTCCGGGGGGTTCTGCGCTCTGCCGTGGAGCAGGGCATTTATGATATTGTCATTGATCTGTCCAAAACCCAGACCGTTGATTCCACCGGGCTTGGCGCAATGGTGAGCCGCATTGCCACAGCCAGGGCGCAAGGCGGCGATGTCCGCCTGGCCGGGGTTCAGGCTGCTGTCAACAAGCTTTTGTCCATCACACATCTGGACCAGGTTTTCAAAAGTTTTCCCACCGTCAGCGATGCTGTGGCAAGCTTTGCCGGGTAGTGCCTGACAGCCTGGCCCCTTCTTAAAACAACCAAAGAGCATGAGCCGACCTCCATCAAAAAGCGCACAGCGCTTTCACCTTGCGGAACCCGACTACTCCCGCCCCCTGTTCAAGATGCCGGAAAAAACCCGGCAGACCGTATTGGAAAAGCTCACACTTTTGTACGGCCAGAAGATGGCCGAATTCTGCCTGCCTGAAGTTGAAAGGCTCATGCAGGTTTATTGGGCCAAAAAATCCGTTGAGATGATTGAGCTTGAAAAGAGCTTCAACCCGACAGACCGCTTCACCCAGGAGGATGTGATTCTCATAACCTACGGGGATCTCATCCACGACCCTGACAGCAAGCCTTTGGACACACTGGCTAATTTCTGTCGGAAGTATCTGCTCAACACCATAAACACCCTTCATATTCTGCCCTTTTACCCCTACACATCAGACCGGGGCTTTGCAGTGCTCGACTTTGAGCAGGTGGACCCCCGGCTTGGCGCATGGGACGACATAAGCAACCTTAACAAAGACTTCCGCCTCATGTTTGATGCGGTTTTCAACCATGTTTCATCCAAATGCCGCTGGTTTGACGAGTTCAGAGCTGGCAACCCCGATTTTGCCGATTTTTTCATTGTCTTTTCCACAAAGAGCGAGCTTACGCGCGATCAGCTCGCAGTGATAACAAGGCCCAGAGCAACGCCCCTGCTCACGGAGTTTCTTACCTTAAACGGCCCACGCTGGGTTTGGACCACCTTTTCAGAGGATCAGGTGGATCTCAACTACAAAAACCCCAAGGTCCTTCTGCTCATGCTCCAGGTGCTGCTTAACTACCTGTGGCGGGGCGCAGACCTTCTGCGCCTGGATGCGGTGACATATCTTTGGTGGGAAAAGGGCACAAGCTGCGTCCACATGGATCAGACGCACGCCATAATACAGCTTTTAAGGGCTGTTATTGACGCTGTGGCGCCCAGGGCCGCCCTTGTCACGGAGACCAATGTCCCCCATGCCTTGAACATAAGCTATTTTGGGGATGGCAATAACGAAGCCCACATGGTCTATAACTTTGCCCTGCCCCCCTTGGTGCTTCATGCTTTCCAGAACCAGAGCGCATTTGTGCTCACCCGCTGGGCGCAGACTTTAAAGCCGCTTTCCGATTTGGCAACTTATTTCAATTTTCTGGATTCTCATGACGGAGTCGGTATCACCCCTGTCATAGGCATTTTAAGCCCCGAAGAAATTGAGATGATGGCCTTAACTGCCGTGGAGCACGGGGGTTACATAAGCTACAAGGATGATGGGGAGGGCAATCTGAACCCCTATGAGATAAACATAACCTGGTACTCGGCCATCAACCGCCCCGATTCAGACGAGGATGACGACTTCCAGGTTGGGCGTTTTCTGGCATCGCGAGCAATAGCCCTTGTTCTGCAAGGGGTGCCGGGCATTTACGGCCACAGCCTTGTGGGAACCAAAAACGATGCGGACGCCGTGCTTGCAGAAGCCCACGCAAGGGCCATAAACCGCAAGGTTGTGGATGCGGCAAGTTTTGCAAGGGCGCTGGAAGACCCGGATTCTGTTGCCCACAAGGTTTCCATGCGTTTTTCGCGAATGATAGCCAAAAGAATAAAGGAGCCTGCCTTTCACCCCAACGGGCCGCAGCAGGTTTTTTATCTTCACGAAGGGGTTTTTGCTCTTCTTCGCACGAGCCAGGACAGAAGGGAGAGGATTTTGTGCCTGACCAATGTAACGGCAGGGCAGATAGATCTATCCTTTGCAATCAAAAACACCCCGCTTGAAAGCCCCCGCTTTTACGACCTTTTGGGCAAAACCTTTGTTGAACCCAAAGAAGGCAGGGTCAGGCTTGTTCTTGCACCTTACCAGGTGGCATGGCTCAAGGCTGTCTTGTAAAAAACCCGACTTGAAAAACAAAAAACCATTGACCGCGCCTGCAGGCAGGTCAACTGTTTTATCTTCTTTGGTGCTTTTCGTGCTTTTCGTGTTTTTCG
>JASEHB010000683.1 GCA_030018745.1 Desulfatibacillaceae bacterium
GGAAAAGCCTGCCGGACAATATGGGGAAAGTCCTGGCAAGCCGGCCCGTCCGGCATGAAAACAGGTCCGGAGGGGGTCGTTACAACAAAAAGCTTTAAATAAGGCTCCTTTTTACGCAAAGGTAAAAATTTATTTGAAGTTCCCTTACAATGCCCTTATGGCGGGGGCGGCTTGTCAGTTTTATTCCTTTATGAAGCTAAAGAGCCTTGCGCCTTTGAACACAGCCTATGATGGCGCAAATTATCTTTTCTTCCACTGGTTTGCAGATATAGGCGATAACGCCGTGCTTTCTGGCTAAAAGCTCCCTTTCCCTTTCGTTTTGCCCTGCCATGGCCACACACAGAATTCCCGGCACAGCAGCCTTTAAAAGCCCAAGCAGGCTAAACCCAGGCCCGCCGGGAAGCTCCCAGCTTACAAAGGCCAGATCCGGGTGTATCTGCGCCGCCATGTCGCAGGCATCATCAAACGAGGCGGCTTCAAAAGCATCGTGTCCCAGGCCCCGAAGGCATTCTGAAAGCATTCCGGCATGGGCGCTGTCGCCATCGGCAACAAGTATGTTCATAATCTCCTCTGGCGCAGCACAATTAAACTTGCCCCTTTATATATTCAAGAGTTGTGCCAGAAGGGGAATAAAAGGTTAATTCATTGATTTAATTGGCTATAAATTAGATGGCAGGGAGATGGGCCGGGGATGATGTTCGGGGCTTTTTGGCCCCACTTGCAAGCGCTTACCCGCAAAAAGGCTTGCCGGACAGGCACCTGAAGCTTTCGGGGCTTTTTGGCCCCATAATGGGGTCATTCAATACCATGTTTTTTAAGTTTCTTGAAAAGGGTTTTGCGGTTTATGCCAAGCGCCCTGGCAGCCTTTGTCTTGTGAAACTGGTTTGCTGCAAGGGCTTTTTGCAGAAAACTGCGCTCAAAGGCATCGCTTGCCTCGGCCAGATTCATATCCTCAAACAAAACAGAAGATTTTGCCTCCGATTCGGGTTCAGGCAAAAGGCCCAAACCTCCCCCAACCTCAAGGCGGCCCATTGTTGCATAGCGCCACATGGCATTTTGCAGCTCGCGCACATTGCCTGGCCAGGAATAGGATTCAAGAGTCTGGAGAACATTTCTGGTAAGGGCGGGTTTATCGCCCCGCGCATCCGCCTGGGCCAGAAAATGCTCGGCCAGAAGGGCTATGTCCTCCCTGCGCTCCCTCAAGGGTGGCATACGAAGGGGCACAATGTGTATCCGGTAAAAAAAGTCCGGCCTCATCAGGCCTTTTCGCACATGGTCGGAAAGCTCCTGGTTGGTGGCGGAAATTATCCTTATATCCGGGTTTTTCTGCTCCCGGCTTCCCAAAGGCGTGTACCCGCCCCCTTCAATGGCCCGCAAAAGCTTCACCTGCATGGGCAGGCCTATTTCGCCTATTTCATCCAGAAACAGGGTTCCGCCGTCAGCAAGGTCCAAAGTGCCGTGGGTGTCCATGTGCGCGCCGGTGAAGGCGCCTTTTTTGTAGCCAAAGAACTCGCTTT
>JASEHB010000078.1 GCA_030018745.1 Desulfatibacillaceae bacterium
GATCCCAGCCCCTGCTTTTGCTGGTGCGGATTTTCCCGTCTGCATCAACAACCGAAACGGTTTTGTTTTCTGCGGTCATCTCACCTATTATGGTGAGTTCAAGCCCAAGCTCTTTTTTTACCTTTTCCTTAAGGTGCCCGAAATCTTTTGGAGCGGTGGTGAAGAGCAGCTCGTAATCCTCGCCGCCGTAAAGCGCCCAGTCAATCGCATCGCAGTTTAAGACCCCGGCAAGAGTCAGGGCCTCGTGGGATAATGGCAACTTTTCGGCAAATATTTTTGCTCCCAGGCCCGAACTTTCACAAATGTGGCCCAGATCGCTGACAATGCCGTCCGAAATATCCAGGGCCGCGTTAACGACTTTGCTTTGGGCAAGAATGCGGCCAAGGGCGACTTTCGGTTCAGGAGTCTGGTGCGCGCGGACAAGGCGCTGCATTGCAGCATCAAGTTGAGTTGTTTGTTTATTGAGCAGAAAGTTAAGGCCTGCCGCCGAATCCCCCGGAGTGCCGGATACAGCCACAACATCGCCTGTTTTTGCGCCGTTACGGTAAAGCACCTGGGTTGGATGTGCAAAACCAATGCAGAAAACATCAATAAAGAGCTGACCAGGACTTTTGCTGATGTTGCCCCCTGCCACGCTGGCGCCAAAGCGTGCCCCGGTTTGTCCAAGCCCCTTGTAAAGATCATCAATAAAGGATGGGCTTATATTGGATGGCAGGCCAAGGGAAATTAGAAGATAGGCCGGCTCGCCGCCCATTGCTGCAATATCGGAGATGTTTACGGCAGCAGCTTTTGTCCCAAGCTGCCAAGGATTTTCAAGGGCCTCATCCGCAAAATGAACCCCCTGAACAAGAACATCGCAGGTGGCAAGCATAACCATACCGGAAGGGGTTTCAAGAACTGCGGCATCATCCTGCGGGCCGCAAACAACCCCTTGCGCCTTTTTGGGCAGAGCTTTTTTGATTTGCTCAATTATTTCAAATTCACCTAAAGGGCGCGCCATATCTGTAATAAAGCCTTTTTTGAATTTGCCATGCTGTTTCCGGGCGACTTTTTTAAACCCTTACAGACAGGGCCATAAGCCGATATACCAGCATTCCGGCAAGCCATGCAAGGTCTTCTGGAGAGAGTATATCTCCGGCACTTTGGTCAAAAAGAAAGCTTGCCTCCGCATCAAACTCATCGTCTCCGGCATGAAGGATTATTTGCAGAGGAATCTTTGGAAACATTGCAAACTCAAAGGCGCTGTCTCCGGCATCAATTTTTTTTCCTCCAAGAAGCCCTGCTGTTTTGGCAAACAGGTCCGGTTTGTCGCCAAAGGTGTTTTTAAAAGGATTTACCGCCCTTTTAACAAAAGGGTCCCAATAAAAGCCTGCACCTGGAATCTCGCGATAGGCAACCCATCGGCCTGAATTTTTGGCCCTGCCCACCCCTGTCAGATAGTGCAGTATAAGCACCTGCTCCTGGAGGGGGATTTCCTTTTCAGGCTCATCTGAATCAACAAAATCCCCTTGCGGAAAGCCAACCCAAAAAACGCGGTTTAAAAAAGGGATTTTAAGCCTGTTATCATCCGCCTTGTAGCCCGCTGTTTTTCCAAGCTCTGCCACACTTAACTCTTTGAGCCTCTCAACAGCCAGGTTTTTGGCCTGCCGGTAGTCGTCAATCCGCGCCATAATATGGCCCCCTGTAAAAGCAAAGGCCCCTTCCCGGAAAAAAGGAAGGGGCCTGCAAAAAAAAGACCGCCGTTGTAAGGGCAAAATCCGGCAGCCCGTATGCTTACACTTCCAGCCAGGAATCCGAGTAAAGGGTTTCACCAAGGATAACCCTTACTGTTTTGACATAGGCCGCAAGCTCCTTGGACAGACCGGAGATATCTCCAATGGTTCCGTCCATTGTCTGATGCACAACATCAACAATATCGGGCCTCTTTCCCTTTGCAATATCCGTAAGAAGCGTATCGCGAGGGTCGGAGATGACCGATACCATGCCGTAACGCTCAAGCATGACCATGTAGGTCTGGTTGAGGATGGGGCGCAGATGGTCCGGCGGGCCGTTGGAGATGTTGGAAAGCCCGCAGGTTGACTTGGCGCCCGGCATGATGTCGGGCAGCATCTGCTGAAAATTCATGAGGCTGATTAGCTGGGGCTGCTGGATATTGACCGGCGTAACAATGCCGTCCACCCACATGCGCTCATTGCCAATTCCCGCCTCATTTGCTGCATAGGCAAGCTCAACGGCCAGGGCTGCGCGCTCATTCTCATCGCGGGGCAGGCCTTCAGGCCCCCACATCAGAGCCACAAAGTCGCATTCATGCTTCACGGCCAGGGGAATCATCTTCTCGTAGCGCTCGGGCCGGGCCATGATGGAGTTGATGACCGGCTTGATCTTGCACACAGGAAGTGCTGCTGCAATGGCATCTATATTGGATGTATCCAGGAACAGGGGGATGTCGCTCACAACTTCCTGAACAACCTCCACAACCCAGGGCATAAGCTCATGGCCGTCCTTCTTGGCAGGCCCAAGGTTGATGTCAATAAAATCCATCCCTGCTTCCTTCTGAAAAACAGCTTCTTCCTGCAAGGGGCCTTTTTCCCTGGCCTTAAAAGCTGCGCCAATCTTTTTGGAAATTACATTAAGGCTTTCTCCGATAAGTAACATTTGTTCCTCCCGATTCTGGGTGTTATATGCCTTCCCGCGTTTAGCCTTCCAAAAGCAGGAAGGCCCGTCCTTTTACCGGGACTTTAGAAATGCAGGAATATGTGCAGCCTCCCGCGGCCCAACAACAATGTCCCAGCCGGGAAGCTCTTCTTCCATATCGCCAACAATGGCAGCAGCAAAGCCGGGTATAATCACCGTCTTGTTCTTCACTTTATCTGCAATGCCGCTCTTTTTGATGAACACGCCCACATCATCGCCGGAGAACTTGCCGGCAGCCCAGGCCGTAAGCACGGAAAGGCCTTCGGAATCCTTGATGAGCAGCCATGCCGGAACCTTGCTGCCTTCCACTTCGCCGGAAACGATGAAGTAGGTAAGGGCAAAGTTGGTGGTGACCAGCACCGGGGAATTCTCATCCGGGTTGTTGATGGGGTAAATGCCTTCCGTGACCGTCATGGGGCGCTGCGGGTCCGTGAAGATGTTAAGCCGCTCAAGAAGCAGCGGGAACAGGGACTCGCCCTTGAAATCCGACATAATAACAATGCCTGCATACTTGGCAATGTGCTGGGCAGCGATAATGGTTTCCACATCCAGATTGTCTGCCATTTCGCAGGCAAAGCAGATGGTGGGAAAGCCAAGTGAGCGGTTGCCCTGCTTGAGGGCCGCCCGGCGGATAAAGACATTGTCCTGAAGGGACTGCTTTGGCTCACGGGTGCCGGGATCAAGGACAATATCCTTAAGACCCATTGCTGTGAGCTTGTCTGTCAGGGCGATGAGACCTTCAATGGAATCGGCCTTTACAGCCAGGGCTGCGTCAGCTTCTTTGGCAAGCTTGCCCATTTCTTCGACATTGGCTTGGGTGGCTGCATAGAGCAGAGGCCTCTTGGGGCCGCAGGCTGCTGCGCCGGCTTTGAGGACAGCCGCATCATCGCTGATGAGGATGGGGTTAAACTCCGATGTTTCGCAAACTTTCTTGGCAACAGCGGCAAAAGCATCTGCGCCCTTACCGGCATCCTTGATTGCAATAAACTCCGGACGCAGGTTAAGGCCAACGCGCTCATACTGAAACGCATTGAACGCCGTAAGCTTGGCAGCAAGGTCGGCTTCGGAAATGTCCGAGCCTATAAGTGCGGCCAAACCTGTGGGGTTGAAAAAGGTTTTTTCGTGGCGGTACAAAACCGTTTCGCCGCCAACAGTGCGCTCCCGCACACCAGCCCCAAGCTTTACAGGGCGGATGGGGGGGGCGGATGCTTCAGCAAGCTGCTCCCTTGCCTCGGCTGAAACATAAGGGCATTGATCCAGCTCTGCTTTCCCGCTTGCCAGGTTCATGGCAAATGCAAGGCAGGTGGGCACACCACACTCCTTGCAGTTGGTTTTGGGAAGCAGTTTGAAAATCTGAATTCCGGTTAAAGCCATTGCGTTCTCCTTTCTCCGCATTTTGCGAAGCGCGCAGGGCCGGAAGGAATCATATCGCCTTGGCGTGTAAATGCGCTCCCCTCCGGCGCCGGCCGACACCGGCCCGCGTCATTGGCCTTTGCCGGAAGGGATTTATGCGCCTTGGCTGTTATTAGTGCTAGCCTGTTATGGGGTCCATGCTGACAGCCGGATGACCGACCTTCTGCAGGAACTCGTAAACCTCTTCTTCGGTTGTGCCCACGGTCTCGTCAGCGATCATATCGTAGAAATTGGGAATTCCGATTTCCTCGCCCCTCTTGATAAGGCGCTCCTTGATCTCTTCCTTGAAGATTTTGGGCATCCACACCAGACGGTGAATTCCGCCGTCTCCGGCAATGAACTTGCGCTGGGTGACATTGTACTTGGAGTGGCCCACAAAGCCGGGGCTTGAAGCGCCGCCACCCATCTGGCCTGCAAGGGTGGTGAACTTCATGCCGCAGGGGGTCTCTCCTGTGTAGTCGCGGTTGACCGTCATGATGCCGTTGCACATGGGCAGCACGGCAGCGATTGCTTCGCAGCAGCCGCAGGTTGTCATGGGGTCAATCATGAGTGAATAGAAGTTGTAGTGACTGATGTTGCCGCGAGAGGCTTTGTAAACGAAATCGTTGACACCCTTCCACTGGCCCAGCTTGGTATCCAGGCACTCGCCCTTTTCGATGGGCTGGTTGGGGCCGGTGGGGTTGATTTCAAAGGAAGCCTTGCAGTCCATCCAGTTGTATGCGCCACAAAGGCCTGTGCGCTCCGGGCTGACCGTGCACACATGGCTGGGGGCGAAAGACTGGCACAATGTGCAGGAGTAGAAAGTTTCCACGCCTTCATCAGTCATGTTCTCAACGCGCTCATCGCGGGTGCGGTATTCTGCACGGGCGCGCTCGGTGAGCTTGTCCACATCTTCTTTTTTCGTGTACAGGGTCACCTGGACCTTGTCTATGATTTTGGTGAAGTCCTGATGGAACTTGGCATGGAGCACAACGCCGATGTGTTTGAGGGAGAATCCCTTTTCCACAGCCTGCTTTGACACGCGCACCCAGGCAATATCGCGCTGGCCTATGTGCATGATACCCTGGATGTAGTTGGTCAGGTGGTGAATCTGGCGCTCGATGATAGGCTCGAAATCCTGCTGGAATTCGCGGCCTGCAACCTGCACGAAGATGCCAAGGGGATTGGACGATCCTTGCTTGATATCTGCAATGTCAGGCCCGACTATAATCACCTTGCCATCCTCAATCTCGTTCATCTCGGCCATGTTCACCAACTCGGTGCACTGCTGCTTGCCGCCGCCGAACTGGCAGTACAGGTCGTCCTTGCGAACGCGCTCGCCCTCAAAAGCAGGGCCGTAGGACATGGGGATGTCAATTTCTGAAACCGTGACTTTAAGGCCGCGGGTTTCGATGGATTTCTCCACAATCTGGTCGTGGGGAATATTGGCCACAACATGCTCGTAGGTGCATATACCTGTGGGCAGAATTTCGGGAATGTCCGTATCCGAAATGGTGGGGAAGCCCCAGTTCACGCAGCCGGCAGCCGCAGCAGCCCACTCGGCATTGACATCGCCAAGGGCGTTGACGAATGCAAAGATGCGCTCCTTATTATAAAGGAGCATCTTGCGGTAATCGCCTGCCTGCACACCGCCAAAAGCCATTGCAGCGCGGTTGGCAAAACCAAGGGCGAAAATTGCAGATGAAATGTCCGGGCCAAAGGGCACGATACGGGTGTTCCAGCCAATCTGCACGCCTGCTTCGATAAGCTGCTCGGCAACGGTGGTGCCGTTCTGGTTGGCTGCCAGGAAGATGTAGAGGTTTTTCCTCTGGTAGTCTTCCACAATATCCTTGGCAATTTCTATGGTGGGTGCAGCACCCACTATTGCAGCAAAGCCGGGAGCCGAACCGTCAACAAACTCCACGCCGCGCTTCCTGAAAACCGTGTCGTCTGCAGGGCCAAGCCAGATGCGGTTGTTGGCGTCATCAATTTCCTCGGAACCCAGAACATAGAAGTTGGGGTCTTCGAGAATGCGCAGGGCCTCTTCAAGCTCAAAGGCAAACAAAGCTGCCATGCCTGCGTCCAGCAGGGGGCCAAGGTAAGGCAGGTGGTTGACCCTCTTCACATGGGGGGGCAGCAGTTTGCGGCAGATATCCAGAGGCTTTTTGAAGTCCTCAAGGGTCTGCACCTTGATGCCGGTAAGTGAGTAAATAACAGGCAGAAAATACGCCGTGTTGGGAAATTCCACCTTGGTATCAGCGGAACGGGCCGCAAGCGCCCTCTTATACTTGCCTTCCACCTTGGAGACAATATTGTAAGCACCCTGGATGGCGGCAAATGCAACAAGTTTAGACATATTCCTTCCTCCTTCGTTGAGGATTTATGTTGAGTCTTTAAAACCCGATTAAGCGGCAGAGAGTTTCTGCCTGTCTTCCATGCTCATGAGCACGCGCTCACGGGCCTTGTCAATGCCAAGAGCCTTGCGCTTCTTGTCAATGTGGGCAATCATCTTATGCGCGTGCTTGATGGGGTCGGGCTCAAAGTCCCACATGCCGCCGTAAAGCTGCTCATGCCCCTTGAACAGGTAGTCCTGGAAAACCGGTGCGCCCGAAGTGGGGAAGGTTGTTCCAAACACCGTGTAAACGCCCGAAGCCACAACATACTGGCCGATGGATATGGCTTTTTCGCTCATCCACTCCGGCGCGCTTCCTGCGGCAGGAACTTCGGAAAGGTCCTTGCCAAGACCGCCTGCCCTTACAACCTCGGTGGCTGCCAGCAGAATACGGCTGTTGTCAACGCAGGATCCCATGTGAAGAACCGGCGGAATGCCAACGACCTCGCAGACCTCTGCCAGGCCGGGGCCGCAGTAAACCTGGGCCGTTTCCGGGGTGAGCAGGCCTTCCATTGCGCAGGCGATTGCATTGCAGCCGGTTGTGAGGACTATAACATCGTTCTTGATGAGTTCCTTGACAACCGTGATGTGGCCTTCGTTGTGGCGCGTGCGCACATTGTTGCAGCCAACCACTGCGCCGATGCCACGGATGCGGCCGTTGATGATGTTATCATTGAGTGTGAAGTAATCACCGCGCCAGGTTCCACCCAGATGATACTTGATGGACTCCACACCGAAACCCGCGATGAGGGGGCTTTTGTACTGGGGAATGAAGGATCCCTTGCCCTTGCGGTTTTCAAAGTTATCTATGGCAAGCTTGACGATTTTCTTGGCATCTTCCAGGGCATGATGCTCGTCAAACTCGATGTGGATGACATTGTCCTGCTCCATCTTTGCCATGGGATGGGTTGTGATGAGCTTGGTGTGGAAGCACTTGGCAACATTGGCCAGGTTCTGGAAAACGCACTGGACATCCACAACCATTGCATCGCAGGCGCCGGTTACGATTGCCAGTTCCTGCTGCAAAAAAGTGCCTGCCAGGGGCACGCCGTGGCGCTGGAGGATTTCGTTTGCCGTGCAGCAGATGCCGCCCATCTGTATGCCCTTGGCGCCCTTGCTCTTGGCGTAATCAATCATCTCCTGGCTCTGGGATACTGCCACAATGACTTCCGAGAGCACCGGCTCATGGCCGTGGATGATGATGTTGACATGGTCGTCCTTCATTATGCCAAGGTTGGCCTCGCTCTGGAGCGGATAGGGCGTACCGAAAAGCACATCCTGAAGGTCCGTTGCCATCATGGAGCCGCCCCAGCCGTCTGCCAGAGCGCAGCGGGTGCCCTGCTTCATGAGGTTTTTGTAATCCTGGTCAACGCCTATGTGTGTGCGGTGCATGATGTCAACGACCTCGCGGTCAATGTTCCTGGGCAGCACACCAAGCTTTTTCCAGATTTCGTAGCGGGGCTGGGGGGCGCGCTTGAGGTAAAGCAGCTCGCCTTCTTCCTTGCCCCATTCGCGCAGGGCAACTTCAGCCACTTCAAGGGCGATTTCGTCAATGTCGCGATCCAGGTCCTGCCCATCCTCGCTTTTTACCGTGGTTGCCACATTAAAGTAAGGAGCTATGTCCAGAAGCTTCTGAGTGTCTTTGATCTGGTAGGCGTCAGTTTCCTTGCGGGCTGCGCTCAAAAACACCTCTGCAACGCTGCGGCCGTGATCCGAGTGCGCGGCAGCGCCTGCAGCTATCATGCGGGTGAAGTTACGGGCTGCAATGGTGTTGGGTGTTGCGCCGCAGATGCCCTTGCGGGTGTCTTCCTCGCCCTCGGCAAGGCCTTTGCCTAACGGCAGGCGGCAGGGGCCCATGCCGCAGTTCTTGCAGCAGGTTCCCTGGTTTCCTATGTTGCAGGGCTTGAGTGTAACTGCACGGTCAAAGCAGGTGTCAATACCCAGCTCCTGGGCCCGCACAATCATCTCCTGGGTTGCCTTGTCAATGGAGGCAGCTACGGGGTCTGCCACCTTTGCCTTCTTCTCAATCGCTTTTTCTTCTGCCATGTGAGGTTCCTCCTCATCGTTTATG
>JASEHB010000685.1 GCA_030018745.1 Desulfatibacillaceae bacterium
CTGCCTGATTTCCAACGCCTTTAAAGAAAACTCCTTTTTCAATATCTGTACATTGGCATTGCCATGCCCCCTTATGCGGCTTACAGAAGCCGGATGCACGGCAAGGCGCACATGGTCTCCGGGCCTGGAGGCGCCTTCAAGCAGTTGCCTGGCCTTTGCCAGAAAAAGGGCGCACTGGGCAAGATGCCCGAATGCCGGGTGCCTGGGCCCGGCAAGAACTGCGCCCGGCACAGACAGGGCCGGATCCTCGCAAAGACCCATGCGGGCCACGGGAATACCGGCCTCCACAAAGACGGCCAGCATCCCGGCGCAAATGCTCACGGCCTCTTCAAGGGAAAGGGGTTTGTAAGCTCCTTTGCGCCACAGGCTTGCCAGGGGGCTTTGCTCCAGAACAAGGGTTGGATAAACCCGCACAAAGTCCGGGCAAAGGGCCACAGCCTGCCTTGCGCTTTGAATGGCGCTTTCGCGGCTTTGCTCCGGCAGGCCGACCATCAACTGAATGCCTAAAGAGTATCCGGCATTCTTGACCTGCCCGGCCGCATTTCTGGAATCTTCTGCACTGTGGCCCCGGCAACAGGCTGCAAGCACGGACTCATCAAAGCTCTGAACCCCTATTTCCACTGTGCGGATATTAAAACCCTCAAGCTCTTTTAACGATGAGGGGCAAATGGTTTCAGGCCTTGTGGAAAAGCGGATTCCTGCGGCAAGGCCTTTTTGGCAGAAAAAACCGGCAGCTTCCAGATAGGCGAGCCGGATATCTGGCTTTGTACCCAGAAAATTGCCGCCAAAAAAGGCTATCTCCACGCAGGAAGCCTTGTCCGCATCGGCCAGGGCCAGTTTTTCCCCTATTTCCCGGAGCGCTCCGGCAGGGTCTGGCTCTGCCTGGCCGGTTACAGCCCTCTGGTTGCAGAAAGTGCAGCGGTGCGGGCAGCCTGCATGGGGCAGAAAAACCGGGATTACAAGGGGGGCGGTCTTTGCCTGGCCGGGCATTGTGCTGGCCCTGCTCATGATTCTGGCTCAAGCATTAAAAGGGCCTGGCAGGCGGCATCCTGCTCGGCAGCCTTTTTGCTTCTGCCCCGGCCCAGGGCGCAAAGACCGTTTGCAAGGGTAACCTTTGCAGAAAAAATCTTGTCATGCTCCGGGCCTTCCTCTCCCTGGCTTTCGTATTCAGGGACCCTGTGCCATTGCTTCTGGCATATCTCCTGAAGGCGGCTTTTGCAGTCCGAGTCTTCAAGGAGCGCCGGTTGATCCGGCAGTTTATTTTCCACAAGCCCACGGATAACCCCAAAGGCTGCTTCAAGGCCTCCATCCAGGTAAATTGCGCCCATTATGGCCTCAAGGCAGTCTGCCAGAATGGAATCCTTTTCAAAGCCCCGCTGGCCAATCTCCCCGCGGGACAGAAGAATAAGAGGCCCTATCTCAAGCTCCTTGGCAAGGGCTGCAAGGCCTGCTTCTGAAACAAGGCCCGCCCTCATGCGCGAAAGTTCGCCCTCTCTGGCTTCCGGGTAC
>JASEHB010000684.1 GCA_030018745.1 Desulfatibacillaceae bacterium
ACAGGTAAAAGATGCGCGTCTCTCTCCCCTTTATCTGGAGGAAAGGCAAAGGTCTTGAAAAAGGATGGGTGCCTTGCTCCGCCCTCTGGTGCTTCATCAAGCACAAAGTAGGGCCTGTGGCGGTCAACATTGTTTGAGTTTTTGATAACCGTGCGATCCACACCAAAGGAGATGCTCCGGTCCCGGCGGCCTTTGAAGGCAAGGCTTACCTGGCGTTTTTCGGCGCAGCACGAATCAACAACAGAATCGATCACCGTTGCCGTCTCAATGTTGTTGCGCGCGCGGGCCTCAAAGCCTTCCACCATTCGCTGGGCTGCATCCAGGGCAAGGTATATTGGGTGCTTGTATTTAAAGAACAAAACCCCCACATGAAAAGGCAGCCTGCCGCGAACCTTGCCAAAGGCGTTGGCGTATTCATCTTTTAAAAACTGTGCAACTTCAAGGGCCTTGGAGCCGGGAACAAGAACAAGGCCAAGGTTTGGATATGCAGATAAAACACGGTAGGGTCTGCAACCTTCTTTCTGCTCTGATAATGTTGCTTTATCCGCCTTAATAAGAATGCTTTTCGGCTCATCTTCAAAGCGCAACTCCATTTTAAATGGGGCTTTTTCAGGGGGGTTTCCATCCAGAAGTATTGCCTTTTTATCTTCCGTGAAAACCACTCCAATGGAGCCGGATTTTGCTTTGGAAGCCTTTGAGCCTTCGGTCTCAATCGCCTTCCATTCCCCGATCATGGGCCGATAGAAATCATCCTTATTTATGTCAAGGCGTTGCCCCTCAATGGTAATAATCCACCTGCTGCCGAGTACGGCCAGGGGATTTTTGTTATTGTCGTCCTTGTTGCCATTGCCATCGTCTCCATTCAAAATTCTGCCGATAAAGCCGTAGCCCGACATCCAGGTATCCAGTATTGTGGATGGGGTGGGGGTCACTGTGCAGAGAAGGCTTGCCAGTATTTCAATATCAGAGGAGGAAGTAACCTCCCCATACTCCTTCTTCCCGTTTGCAAGCATCTGTTCAGCATCTCTCTTGAAGGATCCTGGCTCGTATTTGCCGTCCATCTTCTTGCGGTGGTAAAGGAACTGGCTGGCCTGGCTGTAATCAGTCTTTCCTTCCTGGATTTTTTCAACATCCTTTAATATGTCGCTGTAAACAGGTTTTGAAGTCAATTTCAAAATAGCTCTTTGATCAACAACGCGCCCGTCCTGCTTTTCCGTCACAGTGCCATAGGCATCTTTCTTGTCGCCAAAGCCATTGACTTTGTTGAGCCGGGCAATTTCCTCGGCCAGGCCTTCATGCTCGCGCACAAAAAGCGTGCGCTGCATCCGGCCATTAAGCCAGTTGGCAAGGCCCAGGTGCATCACCACAAGGGCAAGCTTGCCTGTTTTGTCCGGTTTGTTGTCCTGGTTGACGCTATTAGCATCCGCGCGGGCAATTTCCTGCAGCCAGACGGTTCCTTTTGGCTGTTTGTCAGGAAGTCCTGCCCGGATGACTTCCTGCTGATATGAG
>JASEHB010000079.1:0-1300 GCA_030018745.1 Desulfatibacillaceae bacterium
CAGGGCAATGGCGGTTTTTAAAGACACGGAGCAGATGTACGAGGTGCTGGGCGGGCTTTTTACAAGCCTTATGGAAAACGAGGCTGTGCTTATTAAGTTTCTGGATGCCAAAATCACCATTCTTTACGAGATACACGAGCCAAAGGGCCAGATATGGCTTGCGCCCTCCCACGGGGTTGTGTGCGGCCCATGCGATGCAACGCCCGATGTAACCATGTGGATTTCCGGGGACGACTGCCACCGCTTCTGGCTCAAAGAGCTTAAACTGCCCGTTGCCATTGCCATGCGTAAAATCAAGACAAAAGGCTCTTTGCCCAAGGTGCTTAAAATGCTGCCGCTTTTAGGCCCTGCTTACGAGGCCTACCCGGATATTGCCAGAAAGCACGGCCTGCCCGTTAAATGACAAAATTGCCCTTGCCGGGCTAAAGCAAAGGGGGAAGAAAAAAGATGAGCTACATTGATTTGAACATTGAGCTTACTGACGAGCACGAGCAGTTGAAGCGCGAGACCCACAAGTTTGCAAAGGACATTCTGCGGCCTGCCTCCCTTGAGCTTGACAAGATGAGCCCTGAAGAGGTCATCAAGAGCGACATTTACTGGAAGGCCATGAAAAAGGGTTTTGAGCTTGGGTATCATTCCATTTTCATTCCCGATACCTGGGGCGGCATGGGGCTTGACCCTTTGGGAATTCACATTGTGCTTGAAGAGCTTGGCTGGGGCAGCGCAGACTTTGCCGTTGCCTTTGGCGTGAGCTGCTTTCCGGCCTTTTTCTCGTCCATGATGCCAAATGAAAAGCTCATTGATGAAATTATCGAGCCTTTCTGCGCCAACACGGATGCCACATTCATAGGCTGCTGGGGCATAACAGAGCCGGATCATGGCACAGACACCCTTTGCGTTGGCACCGAGCATTTTGACCACCCGGAAATTTGCTGCCAGGTGCGGGCCACAAAGGACGGGGACGACTGGATAATCGAGGGCCAGAAGTCATCCTGGGTGAGTAACGGCACGGTTGCCACCCATGCCATGCTCTTTTTGACCATTGATCCATCAATGGGCATGGCGGGCGGCGGAATATGCATTGTGCCGCTTAACCTGCCGGGTGTGCGCCGGGGCGCGCCGCTGGATAAAATGGGCCAGAGGGCGCTAAACCAGGGCGAGATATTTTTTGACAAGGTGCGCGTGCCAAACGATTATATGGTGGTTGACCATGAATCTTACACGGGCATGGTGGATTTGACCCTGGCAACAGCAAACGCCAGCATGGGGGCAATGTTCACAGGGGTTGCCCGCGCCGCAT
>JASEHB010000079.1:1310-8539 GCA_030018745.1 Desulfatibacillaceae bacterium
AGGAGGCCCTTGCCTACTCCAAAGAGCGCATCCAGGGCGGCAAAGCCCTTTTTGAACACCAGAACATAAAGCACAAGCTTTTCAATATGTTCCAGAAGGTGGAGGCCGCCCGCGCCCTCTCCCGTGCCGCGCTCATCTACAACCTTAACAACACGCCTCCTCTTACCCATTATTCCATTGCCAGCAAGGTTTTCTGCACGCAGACAGCCTTTGAGGTGGCAAATGATGCTGTGCAGATTCTGGGCGGAATCGGCCTTTCAAAGGAATACCCGGTGGAAAAGATTTTCAGGGACGCCCGCGCCGCGCTTATTGAAGACGGCGCAAACGACAGCCTTATGATAACGGGCGCGCACTGCCTGTAAGCAAAAGGGAGGTGTATCAATGGCAAGCCAGTTAAATGATCTGCCTATTTTCCAGTATCTTGGCGTGCAGAACCCGGACCCGGAAAAGAAAACCTATATATTTGTTGGCGATGACGGCTCCGAAGAGCCAATCACCAACTTGTCGCTTTACCAGAATGTCCAGCGCATGACCCGCATTTTGCAGGATGCGGGAATTGGCCAGGGGGATGCCTTTGCCATCATCATGCGCAACCACCCGGAATTTCTCTATGCCCTTTTTGCAGCGGTTTCATTGGGGGCTGTGGCTGTTCCCATTGATCCGCGCTCAAGGGGCCAGCGCCTTGCCTTCCAGATAAACAACACCCACTGCAAGGGGGTGATCATCTCTGATCATCTTGTGGAGGGATTAAAGGAAGTTGAAAAGGACATCCCTTCAACAAAGGTGATTGGCGTGGTTTACAAGGGCCACCACAGCACCCCTGAATTTTCCGAATATCCGGATCTTAACGGCCTTATGGCCTTTGCAAACCCGGAGCCGCCGGACGGCCTTGCTGCCCTGGACTTTGCCCGGCCAGCCCAGATAATCCATACATCCGGCACAACGGGAGACCCCAAGGGCGTTGTCTTAAAATCCGACCGCTATATGGTTTACGGGCTTATGGGAACCATCATCTGGAACTACCAGCCCGATGACATCCTTTACACGGGCCTTTCCATGTCCCACGGCAACGCCCAGTCCGTAACGGTGATTCCCGCCCTTGCCAAGGGCATACAGGCAGTTGTTTCCGAGCGCTTCACCAAGAGCCGCATATGGGACATCTGCCGCAAGTACGGCTGCACAAGCTTTTCCCTGCTTGGCGGCATGATGGCCGGCATCTATAACGAGCTTCCCAGGCCCTGGGACGGTGAAAACCCGGTGAGAACCGTAATAAGCGCAGGGACCCCGCGGGCAATATGGCAGGACTTTGAACAGCGCTTCAATGTGAAAATCCACGAATGGTATGGCGCGGTGGAAGGCGGCCTTGCCCACAACCCGCCCGGCCAGGGGCCAATAGGCTCCTTTGGCAAGCCGCCCGGAGACCTCATTGAAATGAAGATTGTGGATGATGCTGACAATGAGCTTGCCCCCGGCGAGCTTGGCGAGCTTATAAGCCGCATGAAAAGCGGCAACACCGAGGTGAGCTACTACGGCAAGGAAAAGGAATCCAAGGAAAAGACCCGCGGCGGCTGGCTTAGAAGCGGCGACATCTGCCACCAGGATGAAGATGGCTTTTACTACTTTGACTTCCGCAAGGGCGGCGGCCTGCGCCGTTCAGGAGATTTTATTCAGCCCGACTATGTGGAAAAGGTGATAGGCGAGGCCCCGGATGTGAGCGAAGTATGCGTGTATGGCGTGCCTGCCCAGTCCGGCGCGCCGGGAGAATCGGACATCGTGGCCGCAGTAGCCCCCTTTGAGGGCGGCAGCATTGATGTGGAGGCTTTAAAAAAACGCTGCCTCAACGAGCTGGAGAAAAACGCCATACCAAACTATCTCCAGATAGTTGACGAGATTCCCAAAACCATCTCGGAAAAACACATCCCCCGTCTGCTTAAAGATGATTTTTCGCCGCGGGCGACAAATGTGGTGAAGGTTTTGTAAGGCTAAAACCATTTTTGCCTTTGCCTTTAACGGGAGCATTAGAATCATGTTTGAATCCTTAAAAAAAGCTTATTCACCGCCCATGCGCTTTCCAATACGCAAGGTGGATAAGGACAAGTGCGACAGGTGCCGCCGCTGTGTTGAAGCCTGCCCCACCTACGGGCTTATACTTGATGAGCAGGGTTACCCGGTACCCCACGGTTACGGGCCTTTTGAGTCAGCCTGCTTAAACTGCTGGAACTGCGTGGCTGTGTGCCCCACCGGCGCTCTTACCCTGGAAGGCTCCTTTGCCATAACCCAGGGCCGCTACAAGGGAACCCTTGAGGAGAATATGCGTTTTCCAGAACCCCTTTTGGGCGACAAAAGGCCCTATGGGGAACTGGAAAAGGAGCTTACCGAGGTCGAAAAGGTTATCTACAAACGCCGCAGCAACCGCCTTTTCCGCAAAAAGGCCGTGCCCAAGGAGCTTTTGCACAGAGTGCTGGAGGCTGCCCGCTTTGCGCCTTCTGCAGGCAACTGCCAGCCCTGCAAGTTTGTGGTGGTCACAGACCCAAAGCTCATTGCAGATATTGAGCGCGATGCAATGAAGGTGCTGCGCTTTTTGAAAAACCTTTACCTTGCCGAAAAAGGAAGGCGGCCCCTTTGGAAGAATGCCATTTTTAGCGCCACCAGCCTTGTGATGCCCACCAAGATGGACCCGCGGCCCATGACAGCAATGGAAAAGGCCGACAGAAGCAATGATGTGATTTACTGGGGAGCGCCTGCGGTTATTTTCGTGGCCAAAAATACAAGAGGCATAAGCAACCCGGATCTGGATACAGGCATGGCAACCCAGAACCTTGTGCTTGCAGCCCACGCTTTGGGCCTTGGCACCTGCTACATAGGCCTTACAATAGAGCCGCTGAATTACCCTTACATGAAAAGCTACCGCAAGCTTTTAGGCATAGAAGAACCCTATGAGCTTGTTACAAGCATTGCCATTGGTTATCCAAAAGGCAAAATTGATGCAGCCGTAAAGAGGGACACCCCTCCCATAACATGGATAGAAGGCTCTTAAAGGGCTTTAAGACAGGAACATCCAAAAGGAGTCATCATGGAAAGCGTTTATATCATCGGTCTTGGCATGATTCCCTTTGCCAAGTACGCGGATCGCACAGTTCGCAGCATGGCCCACGAGTCCATAATCCTGGCTCTTGCAGATGCGGGCCTGGCAAAAAAGGATCTGGAGGCGGTTTATTTTTCCAACACCTTCTGGGGAATGTACACCAGCCAGCATTCCATAAGGGGCGAGTGCGTGATGCGCTCCATGGGGGTTGGCGAAATTCCGGTCATAAATGTGGAAAACGCCTGCGCCGGAGCAAGCACGGCCTTAAACCAGGCTGTTTTGGGCATAAAGGCGCAGGCATTTGACTGCGCTTTGGCTGTGGGCGCAGAAAAAATAACCCACCCGGACAAGGGCTTTGCCTTGGGGGCCTATGCTTCTTGCATGGACCTGGAAAAAATTGAGGAGAGCTTAAACCTTTTTCTGGAGCTTTCCGCCAAGCTCAACATGAACACCGCTGAACAGGACGGCCAGCCCGGCCAGGGCCGCAGCGTTTTCATGGACGCCTATGCAATGGGCGCCAAGTGGCACATGCAGAAATTTGGCTCCACCCAGCGCCAGCTTGCAACAATCTGCGCCAAAAACCACTGGCACGGCTCGTTAAACCCCCTTGCCCAGTATCAGCAGGATATGACAGTGGAGGAGGTTCTTGCAGACAAGCCGGTCGCCTACCCCCTCACAAGGGCCATGTGCGCGCCCATTGGGGATGGCGCTGCTGCGGCCATTGTATGCTCCGAGCGCTTTTTGAAAAAGCTCACCGCCCCCAGGCCCGTAAAAATTCTGGCATCTGTGCTGGGCCAGGGCAGGGATCGCAGCCTGGATGACGAGGACATTGGCGAGCGGCTTGTAAAAATTGCATACGAAAAGGCAGGGGTAGGCCCAAAGGACATTGACCTGGCGGAACTCCACGATGCCACGGCCTACGGCGAGCTTCACCAGACAGAGGCAATGGGCTTCTGCCCAATGGGCGAGGGCGGCCCCTGGGCGGAAACCGGCGCAACAAAGCTTGGCGGGTCCCAGCCTGTCAACACCTCCGGCGGGCTGGAATGCAGGGGGCACCCCATCGGCGCTTCCGGCCTTGCCCAGATTTACGAAATAGGCCTGCAACTGCGCGGCGAGGCAGGCAAAAGGCAGGTTGACGGCGCGCGCATAGGCCTTGCAGAAAACGGCGGCGGCAACATAGGGGTGGAAGAGGCTGCCATGTGCATCACAATTCTTGAAAAGGCGTGAAAAAATGAACCTTTCATTTAAGGGCAAAAACACCCTTATCACAGGGGCAAGTTCGGGCATTGGCAAGCACCTTGCCGAGTGCTTTGCAAAGGATGGCGCAAAGCTGTTTTTAAGCGCTCACCCAAGCGAAGAAAAGGCCCTTGCCGACTGGGCCAAAACCCTCATGGATCGCTACGGCGGCAAAATCTGGACATTTACAAGCGACCTTGCTCTGCCTGACGGCCCGCAAAAGCTCTTTGACGAGGCAATCAAGGCGGCCAAACAGATAGAGGTTCTTGTCAACAACGCAGGAATCCTCACCTACGGGGAATTCAAAGATGTGTCCATAGAAAACCTGACACGCATGATTGATGTCAACTACACGGCCTATGTGGCCCTCATGCGCCTTGCCATAGGGCCTATGGTGGCAAGAAAGTCAGGAGCCATCCTTAATGTGGCGTCCGCATCGGCCTTTCAGCCAACCCCCATGCACGCGGTTTACGGGGCAACCAAGTCTGCGGTTCTGCACACATCCCTGGCAGTGGCCCAGGAGGTAAGGCCCTATGGCGTTGCCGTGTGCAGCCTCAATCCGTCTTATACCAACACGCCTTTGCTCAACAAGGAGACTTCGGGCTTTCCCGGCAGGCTGCGCTGGTTTGCAGTTTCCGGTTTTCCAGAACCTCAAACCATAGCCCAAAAAGGCTATAGAGCATTCAAAAAGGGTAAGCTGGCCTATGTGCCAGGGCCGTTAAACGCCTTTATACACAAGTTTCTCATTGGCCTTACACCCAAAGAGTGGGTGGCAAGGACGGGGACGGTTATCATCAAACCCAAATGAAAAGAGGGGCGGCTCCAGGAAGCCGTGGGCTGTGTTGCACTTCACATCAAAGCTCGGTCATGTACTAAAAGTACACTCCCTCGCTTTTCGTTCGTGCGCCTTGCATCCGCCTCGCCTGGATCGGCCAGGAGCGTTTGTGGTTGAAGGAGAAAAAACCATAGAACCGCCCTGTGTACCCGTGGTTAAAGGGAAAGGCGATTTGTAGGTTGGGTGGTTCTTGCGCGTAGCGCTTTGGTTCACCCAACAATCTGGCTTGACTTGTACATACGATTGTGCATACAATGAGGTGTCATGTTTGAGTGGGATGAAGCAAAGAATGCAAGCAATGTGTTCAAGCACAAAATTCGCTTTGCCGACACATTTGCAGTCTTTGAAGATCCCAACAGCCTGACAATGAACGATTTTGAGTCTGGCGAGCAAAGGTTTGTCACCATCGGTATGGATGCTTTTGGACGAGTACTGGTGGTTGTTTACACCTGGCGCGGAGAAAAAATAAGAATCATCTCCGCACGCAAGGCTGTGCGCCACGAGGTGAGGCAATATGAAAGCCAAATATGATTTCAGCAAGGCAAAACGGGGCGCGGTTCTTCCGCCATCCGGCAACAAGGTGCGCATAACCATAAGGCTGGATCGCGATATTGTTGACTGGTTTCGCCAGCAGGTGGAAAAGCAGGGGGGCGGCAACTACCAGACCATGCTAAATGATGCCCTGCGCGACCATATACTAAAGAGAGGGCAGCCCATAGAGGATGTGGAGGAGGTTTTGAGGAGAGTTATCAGGGAGGAACTCCACATATCCTAAACAGGGCGGCCCCAGGAAGACGATAGCTGCGTTGCGCTTCGCCGTGCAAGGAGCTCGATGTACAAAAAGTACACCTCGTCCTTGCCCGTCTCGCGCGCCTTGCTCTCGTCTCCCTGGAGCCGCCCTGTACGCTCGTGGTTAAAGGGGAAAAGGGGCAAAATCAGCAAGGTTGGGCTTGTTTGAACGAAGCAAAAGCAAAAGCTCAACATAACAACTGCGCATCAAGGCCCGGTCATGCGCCAACTGGCTTAATGGGGCTGTCGCAATATCAGTTGCCCTGTTTAAAAGGAGGTTCAATGTTTGTTGCCGCAACAAAAAAAATCCTGCTTTTTTCCCTTGTGCTCATTTTTTCTTTTTCCGGTGCAATGGCAGCCCCTCAAACCCCCACGGCTGAAGATGAGGCCATTTTGCAGGAGCTTGCGGATTGGCCCCCGGACAAGCCCATAGACATGGAAAAGCTCCTTGACGGGGAGATTTTGACCTACATCCTTGAGTTTCCTGTGGAAGGCGAAGGTGTGAAGAAAAGGGTGGTGGGGCTTTGCATAATTGATGCGCCCGTAAATGCTGTGTGGGACATATTGGCGGACTGGGATGCAATGGGCAGCTTTGTGCCAACCCTTCAATTTTACAAAACCGTGCACCAGCTTCAGCCAAAAGATGAAAAAGGGGTTTACGAAAACCTCATCCGCGGCCAGATAAAGGTGCTGCTTTTCAAAGTTCCCTACACCCTTGCGGTGATTTTTGACGAAGAAAACCTGCGCCAGGACTGGCGCCTTGTTGATGATGACGAGGCACAGGCCTTTATTGATGAGGGAGTTGACGCGGTAAAGCCCTTCTGGGCCTTAAAAAGCATTGCAGGTTTTGGCTACATAAAACCCTTTGGCGAGAGCAAAACCATCTACCTGTATTCGCCCGTCATAGAATCCAGCGTGCCGGTGCCAGCCAGCATTGAGAGGTATGCGGCAAAGCAGTCCCTGTTGGGCTACATGAAAGCCATACAGGACAAGGCGGCCCCAGGAAAACGATAGCTGTGTTGCACTTCGCTCGCAATTTCAGGATTCTGTTGGGTGAACCAAAGCGCTTCGCACAAGAACCACCCAACCTGCCCTTTCAACCACAAACGAACAGGACGGTTCCAGGCGAGGTGGCTGCAAGGCCCACGAGCAGCTCAAGGGCGAGGAGGCATCAGGCTTTTTTTGCTTTTCCCTTCAACCAACAGCGCAAAGGGCGGTTCCAGGGAGACGAGAGCAAGGCTTGCGGGAGTGCGCCGGGACTCAATGTACAAGCAGTACACCTCG
>JASEHB010000686.1 GCA_030018745.1 Desulfatibacillaceae bacterium
CAATTATTCTCCACAATAAAGTTCAGGCAAAGATGGATATTAAAGGGAAAAAGCTGCTCTGGCACAAGCCTGCCATGCTCTGTCTTATGGCAGCAGCCCTTGCCCTTGCTGCAAGCGGATGTGCAAGGCTTGCCTCCTGGGAATTTTCCCTTTCCCGAAAAAGTGCGCCCGGCCAGGAAGCTGCCATGAGCGACCAGGAGCTTACAAAGCGGCTCAATGAAACCTTCCGCCTCTTTGCAGCGGAAATGATGGCCGCCATGGACACAATCCAGCAGGAAGCGGACAGTCTGCCTTTAAAAAGCAGGGCCGTGGCCATGAAAGTTAGAACCATCCCCACCTATTCCGCCCTCATTGCCCAAAGCAACCCGCGCATTGCCCTCATGGATGCATTGAGCTTCACAATGGGTCTTGCAAGAATACTGGAAGGGCCAGGCGGCAGGGAGTTTTTTGGCTCTCACCATGAAATGGCGGCCCGCGTTGCGCGGCGCGCCAGGGAAAGGGTGCAGGACCTGGCAGGCGAGCTGATGCCCCAGGAGGAGGTGACGGCCCTTGTTGACGAAATAACAAGGTGGCTTGAAGAAAATCAGCCCGATGATGTTACCGGCATGGCGCTCATTGATGAGGTGGCCGATTTTGAAGACCCCAAGCGGCCCATGCCCGAAAAGGTGCTTTCCATAAACCTTTCGCCCTACACCATTATCGAGGGCCTGGATGCAGCCACCCAGGCGGTGAGGGAAATAACCCGCGTGGGGGATCGAATAGCCCAGGTTGCGGAATACTCCCCATTTTACGGCAGGTGGTTCATGGAGCTTCTGCTCTACGATTTGATGGAATCCCAGCCGGTTGAAGCCCTTATTCAAAGCGCACAATCCCTGGCCGAAAGCTTTAGCGTGGTAACAGGCCTTGTTGCAGATATTAAAGACGATTCCAAGGGAGGCATAGACACGCTGCTTGCAGATGTGGATGCAAGGCTTGGCGAGACAAGATTGCTCCTGGAGCATTGGAGCACAAACATGGGGCAGACCCAGGAGCTTTTGGAATATGCCCTGCCCCTGGCGCTGGCCAATGAGCAGGCCATGAAAAGCCTTGAGCAGGCGGGAATCCAATGGGAAAAGGTTCTTGGCGGCGCACAGGGAACAACAAAGGATTTTGCAGGGGCTGTTGAGAATCTTCGCTATTCCGCCGATAAAATGGAGGCCCTTGTCCTGCGCCTTGAGCCGCTGATTGGCCTGGCGGAAAAAATTGAGCCGGAGGCCTTTTTCAAACAGGCATCCGCCCGCGCAGCAATTCTGGCTGTTCTTGTCATCCTTGCATTTTTTGCAGCCCTTTTCATCTACCGGGTGGCTGTGGAGCTTCTTTTGAACAGAAAAAACCACCAAAAAGCCAAATGATAACAAGAAACCTGGGCCGGGCTGGAAAATCCGGCCCATATAAGATGCCGGAAAGCTTTGGCCCTTTTTACAGCATTTTTAACCACGAAAAACACTAACCACACGAAAG
>JASEHB010000687.1 GCA_030018745.1 Desulfatibacillaceae bacterium
ATTGTTGAAGGGCTTATCTCCAGCAGGGCCGCAAGCTGGGAGATTGTGTAGGTTGTTGTCTTTTCCGGGGTTTTCTGCTCTTTCTGCCTGACTTGGCCGGTTTTCATGGGGTCACCAATTGTTAAAGTTAACTTTAACTTTAATACATTCCCGGCCTTGCTCTGTCAAAAGAAAAAGCTGTCTTTGCAATTGGGAGGGCAAAACGGGCTTGGCCCTGTTTTTAGGGGCCTGTCCCGAATTTTGTGTAGCTGGACGGCAAGAGCAAAAAGCCGCCTGCTTGACGCGGCAACATTCAAGGTGGTAGTAAAAAACTGGCCTAAAGACAGGTTAAATTTTATTTTTTGGGCAACAGGAAAATATTTCCGCCAGTGTACAAGCATGTTGGCCGCCGGACAATGATGCCCGGCCCCTTTGGGAGATGTTTATAACCCTTGCTTAATAGAATGCGGGCGCAGAAGCCTTTTTAAGAGACTGGCAGACCCGTTCACATACAGCCATAAATGCAAAAGCATCAACATACCTTGGCAGATACGGCACGGTGCTCCGGAATAGGGATGCATTCGGGCAAGGAGGTTCACCTGTGCGTCCGCCCTGCCCCGCCCAATCACGGAATCCGCTTCCGTCGCTCGGACCTGCCCAACAGCCCAACTGTCAGCGGCATCTTCCGCAATGTTGTGGACACATCCCTTGCCACGGTTTTAGGTTCAGAGGGAGTCATCATCTCCACCATTGAGCACCTTATGGCCACCTTTGCAGGCCTTGGGGTGGATAACGCCCTGGTGGAGACGGACAGCTATGAGCTGCCCATAATGGATGGAAGCGCCAGGCATTTCACGGAGATGATTCTTGGCGTCGGCCTTGCAAGACAAGGAGCCTTGCGCGCCTATTTCACAGTGAATGAGCCAATCGAGCACCGGCAGGGGGACCGCTGGGTCATCCTGCACCCGGCGGACCGCTTTGAAATCTCCTGCACCATCTCCTTTCCTCATCCGCTTATTAAGGAGCAGACTTTTTCTTTAGGCGTAACCCCAGAGGAATTCACCTCCCTTATAAGCCCAGCCCGGACTTTTGGATTTCTGCACGAGGTGGACTATCTCAAGCGATATGGATTTGCCAAGGGCGGATCTCTGGAAAATGCAATTGTTGTTGATGAAACCTCCATCCTAAATGAGGACGGCCTTCGTTTTCCCGATGAGTTTGTCCGGCACAAGATTCTGGACTGCCTTGGCGATTTTTCTCTCATCGGCATTCCCATATTGGGCCGCATTGAAACCCACAAATCCGGCCACGCATTTAACCACGGCTTTTTGGAGAAGTTCTTCTCGCAAAAGGAATGCTGGAGAACCCGGACAATAGAGTAAAGCCAGCCCAAAACAGCTTTTAAGACCCAGGCACTTTTTTTAGCCCTGCCGACTTTTGCCGGATAGCTCTTTTTTTTTGGCCCAAAAAAATATCCCCAGCCCTTAAAATTGTAAGCCTTGCGGCAAGCCATTCGCCTGG
>JASEHB010000080.1 GCA_030018745.1 Desulfatibacillaceae bacterium
GGCTGTTAACAGCCGCCCCTGGTGGTTTCCTTTGGGTGGTTTCCTTTGGGGCCTTAAGCCAGCAGCCACCTTTTGCACAGGGTTATGAACACCTCTGAAAGATAAACAATTCCTATCACCTTGGAGTCTTCCACAACAGGCAGGTTGCGGACCTTTTCCTTTACCATCACATCAATTAGCTTTAAAACCATGTCGTTGGGTGAGGCGGTGGGTACAAGGGTGCTCATCACCTGCGCCACCGTAAGCCCCCGGAAGCGGTCAACATAAAAAGGCACTTCAGCATCTGTAACACCCTCCCAGTCAACAGTATAGTCAAAAAAAGGCGGGCGCACATGGTATAGAATGTCCATCATGGATATCATTCCCGCAAAGGAGCCAAAGGAATCGGTAACCATGAGGCTGACGGTCTTGTGGCCTGTTTCGCGCACCTTGCCGGAGAGAATCTTGCGCACGGCATCCAATATGGGTGCATCTTCCTGTATTGTGTCAAAATCCGTGGTCATTATGTCTTTAGCAGTCAGTTCCATGTTCCTGCCTTCCTATTGTCAGGGCCAAAAGCCTTTTTGTGTTTTATTTGCCGGTGCAGCCTTGGCTTTTTACCTAAAATTCCCCAGAAAAAAAAGGCCTGCCCGGGTAAAGGGGCCTTTTTTATGGCAGGCTGTTCAGGAGGCTTTCTCCATGGCAGCCTTTGCAGCCTCCACCACTTTTTCTGCTGTAAAGCCCATTTTTTCAAGCACAATATTGCCCGGAGCCGATGCGCCAAAGCGGTTTATGCCTATGGCCACGCCGTTTTCGCCGATATATTTCTCCCAGCCCATTGTGGAGCCTGCCTCCACAGAAACCCTTGCCTTTACCTGGGGGGCCAGGACGCTGTCCTTATAAGCCTTGTCCTGGGCTTCAAAAAGCTCCCAGCTTGGCATACTCACCACCCTTGCCTTTATGCCCTGCTCTGCAAGAATCTTTTGCGCGGCCAGGGCCAGATGCACCTCTGCTCCGCTTCCCATGAGTATCACCTGGGGCGTGCCCTGGCAGTCGGCAAGCACATAGCCGCCTTTTTCAACATTTTTGGCGGGGGCTGTTTTCGTGCGGTCAATCACCGGCAGGTTCTGCCTGCTGAAAAGCATGGCAACTGGGCCTTTGCTTGTTATGGCTATCTTCCAGGCCTGGGCGGTTTCCGTTGCATCCGCCGGGCGAAGAACCTTCAAGCCCGGAATGATTCGCAGGCTTGCAAGATGCTCCACAGGCTGATGGGTGGGGCCGTCCTCGCCCACGGCAATGGAATCGTGGGTGAAAACATAGATGACTTTGGCCTGCATGAGGCTTGCCACCCGGATTGCCGGGCGCATGTAGTCTGCAAAAACAAGGAAGGTACCTGCATAGGGGATTATGCCCCCGTGAAGGGCCATGCCAGAAATTATGGCCCCCATTGCGTGCTCGCGAACGCCAAAGCGGATGTTGCGGTTGCCGTACTGGAGCGGTGCAAAATCACCCTCGCCCTTTATAAGCGTGTTGTTGGAAGGGGCCAGATCCGCAGAGCCGCCCATAAGATATGGAATTTTTTGGGCAAGGGCGTTTAGCACCTTGCCGCTGGCAGCACGGGTGGCAACAGAGCCTTTTTCATCGGCAAAATCCGGCACAAGGCTGTCCCAATCCTGGGGCAGAAGGCCTGCCAGAAGCCTGTCGTAATCATCACTCATTGCCGGGTGCGCGGCCTTGTAAGCGGCCAGGCGTTTTTCCCACCGCTGTTGGGCCTGCTGGCCCTGTTGGGCCACCTTTGCAAAATGGCTGTAAACCTCATCCGGGATGAAGAAGCATTCATCCTCATTGCAGCCCAAAGCGGCCTTGGTCTTTTTAACCTCCTCCACGCCAAGGGGCGCGCCGTGGGCGTCTGCGCTGCCCTGCTTGCCGGGGCTGCCGTGGGCAATGTTGGTGCGGACGCAGATTAAGCTTGGCTTGTCCTTTTCCTCCTGGGCGCTTTCAATGGCTTTGGCTATGGCCTCAATGTCCGTGCCATCCTCAATCTTTATAACCTGCCAGTTGTAGGCCTCAAAGCGGGCTGCAACATCCTCGGTAAAGGTTATTTCCGTGCTGCCTTCAATGGAAATATTGTTGTCATCATAAAGAACAATGAGCCGCGAGAGGCCAAGATGCCCGGCAAGGGATGCAGCTTCAGAGGTGATGCCTTCCATGAGGCAGCCGTCCCCCACCATTGCATAGGTGTAGTGATCCACAACAGGATGACCGGGCCGGTTGTAGCGGGATGCCAGAAATCGCTCGGACATTGCCATGCCCACTGCGTTTGCAAATCCCTGGCCCAAGGGGCCGGTGGTGGTCTCCACGCCGGGTGTGTGGCCGTATTCCGGGTGGCCCGGTGTTTTGCTGCCCCACTGGCGGAAGTTCTTTATGTCATCCAGGCTCAGGTCATATCCGCAAAGGTGCAGCACGCTGTATAGGAGCATGGAGGCGTGTCCGTTGGAAAGCACAAAACGATCCCTGTCTGCCCACAGGGGGTCTTTGGGATTGTGTTTGAGCACTTTGGAAAAAAGGACAAACGCTGCCGGAGCAAGTCCCATGGGCGCGCCTGGGTGGCCGGAATTGGCCTGTTGAATGGCATCCATGGAAAGGGTGCGTATGGTGTTGATGCAGGCCAGCTCAATTTCCGAAGCGCTCATGAACAAGTCCTTTCATCCTGCAGGCTTTGCGCCTGAAAAAAATTGCAATAATTTGCATTAATTTTAAAAAGATACGCCAGCCCGGCAAGTTAACCGGCCTTGGGCCGGGCAATTTAAAAGCAAGTAGCACAGCAAAAGGTGGAATGCAATTATCTATGAGGATGGACTCTCTGCAATCGGCTATAAACTCAAGTTTTGAGGTGTGATTTCTTGACAGGAAATTGAAAAGGCATTACGAACTTACAGCCTTGTTGTCAGGTGCAGGATTCTTGCGCCCTATGAAAACCAGGCCCATGCGCTTATGGCTGCTTATTCTGCCTGCCCGTTTTTTAAGGCTGCCCCTTAAGCGGGCGGCCTTTTGCAACAGATATGGAAGGCTCTTTGGTTTTTATGAAAAACATCCGCAACTTTTCCATAATCGCTCATATTGATCACGGCAAGTCCACCCTGGCGGACCGGCTCATTCAGGCGGTGGGCCTTATTTCCGACAGGGAGTTTCGGGATCAGATTCTCGACACCATGGACATTGAGCGGGAGCGGGGCATAACCATCAAGAGCCAGACCATTCTCCTGCCTTACAAAGCCAAAGACGGCAAGGAGTATGCCTTAAACCTAATTGACACGCCGGGCCATGCGGACTTCACCTACGAGGTTTCCAGAGCGCTGGCCTCCTGCGAGGGGGTGCTGCTTGTGGTTGACGCAAGCCAGGGGGTGGAGGCCCAGACCCTTGCCAACCTTTATCTGGCAATGGAGCATGATCTTGCAGTCATCCCTATTATAAACAAGATAGACCTGCCTTCTGCGGATGTGGAGATGGCCAAGTCCCAGATAGAGGAGGACCTTGCCCTGGATTCGGAAAAGGCAATTGCTGTTTCTGCCAAAGAGGGCACAAATGTCCCTGTGGTTCTGGAGGCAATCGTAAACCAGCTACCTCCGCCCAAGGGCGACCCGGACGGTCCGGCCAGGGGGCTTATTTTCGACTCCCATTATGATGCCTTTCGTGGAACCGTAGTGCATTTCCGGATGTTTGACGGATACATAGAGCCGGGTGACACCCTTGTTTTTCTTTCAAACGGCTACTCCTACCGGGTTGAGGAGGTGGGGGTTTTCCAGATTGACCGCATAAAACGCAAGCGCATAAGCGCAGGCGAGGTGGGTTATGTGATTGCCGGCATAAAAACCGTTTCCGATACTTCCATCGGCGACACCATAACCGTCAAGGAGCGCCGTTGCAGCAAGCCTCTGCCTGGCTTTAGGGAAACCAAGCCCGTTGTTTTCTCGTCGGTTTATCCGGTTTCTTCCGATGACTATGGCGATTTGGGCGATGCCCTGGAAAAGCTAAAGCTAAACGATGCTGCCCTTACCTATGAAAAGGACTCCTCGGCCGCTTTGGGCTTTGGCTTCCGCTGCGGATTTTTAGGCCTTTTGCATCTGGAGGTGGTTCAGGAGCGCCTTGAGCGCGAGTTTGACATGAGCCTCATCCTCACCGCCCCTTCCGTGAGATACAAGGTTCACACCTCGGACGGCAAGACGCTGGATGTGGACAACCCGGCCATGTATCCGGATCCGGGCAGCATATCCTATGCCGAAGAGCCTTTCATAAAGGCCACCATTTTTGTTCCCGACAAGTACATGGGAGCGGTGATGAAGCTCTGTCTGGACAGGCGCGGCGAGAACAAGGGCTACCAGTACCATTCCAGCAACCGCATGGAAATGGTTTTTGACCTGCCCCTTGCCGAGGTTCTCTACGACTTTTACGATCGTCTCAAAAGCGTGACCCAGGGCTATGGCTCCTTTGATTATGAGATAACCGATTACCGCAAGGTGGAGCTTGCCAAGGTGGACATCCTGTTAAACGGCGAGCGGGTGGACGCCCTCTCCCTTCTTGTTCACAAGGAAGGAGCTGCGGCCCGCGCCCGGCGGATGTGTGAAAAGCTCAAAGACGAGGTTCCCAGGCAGATGTTCAAAATCGCCATCCAGGGGGCTATCGGCGGCCAGATAATCGCACGCTCAACAGTTTCGGCCTTTCGCAAGGATGTTACAGCCAAATGCTACGGAGGCGATATAAGCCGCAAGAGAAAGCTTCTTGAAAAGCAGAAAAAAGGCAAGAAGCGCATGAAAATGGTGGGAAATGTCATGCTTCCCCAAAGCGCTTTTCTGGCTGTGCTCAAAACCGATTCAGATTAGGCCTTCTAGCACCTTTATTGGTGCAGCCGACCTTTTATTTATGGCTTTTTAAAATTCAGGGAGAAAAGCCCCATGCCTGTTCCCATGACCATCACGGAAAAGATTCTGGCAGCCCATGCAGGAGTAAGCAGTGTCCGGCCCGGCGAGCTTATCACCGCCAGGGTGGACATTGCCCTTGGAAACGACATAACCGCGCCCATTGCCATTGCCAAGTTCAAGGAGGCAGGTGCCGGGTGTGTGTTTGACCGCGACAAGGTTATTCTTGTGCCGGATCACTTCACCCCCACCAAGGATATAATGAGCGCCATGCAGGTGAAGGCTGTGCGGGACTTTGCCAGGGAGCAGAATCTGACCCACTGGTTTGAGGGCGGCGATTCGGGCGTGGAGCACGCGCTTTTACCCGAAAAAGGTCTTGTGGTTCCGGGGGATCTTGTCATCGGTGCGGACAGCCATACCTGCACCTACGGCGGTTTGGGGGCCTTTGCAACAGGTTCGGGCAGCACGGACCTGGCTGCTGCCATGATAACCGGTGAGGTTTGGCTAAAGGTGCCTGAAAGCATAAAATTTGTTTACAAGGGAAATTTGCAGCCCTGGGTGGAGGCCAAGGACTTAATCCTTTACACCATTGGCGATATTGGAGTGGACGGAGCGCTTTATCAGGCAATGGAGTTCTGCGGCCCGGTCATTGAGGCTCTCTCTTTGGAGGGTCGGCTCACAATGGCCAATATGGCTGTGGAGGCAGGGGCCAAGAGCGGCATTGTTGCGCCCGATGAGATTACCCGCAGCTATATTCAGGATCGGGCCAGAAGGCCCTACACCTTTTATGCAAGCGACCAGGATGCAGAGTATGCCCGCATAATAGAGTATGATGTTTCCAAACTGGAACCCCAGGTGGCCTTTCCTCATCTGCCGGAAAACACCCGGCCCATAAGCCAGGCCGGAAACATTCCCATCCATCAGGTTGTCATAGGCTCCTGCACAAACGGAAGAATTGAGGATCTGCAAAGCGCGGCAAGGGTTCTAAAGGGCAGAAAGTCGGACAAGGGCGTGCGCCTCATTGTGATTCCGGCAACCCCGGCTGTCTATCGCCAGGCAATGGAGCAGGGCCTTTTTACCATATTCCTGGATGCCGGGGCTGTTATAAGCCCGCCCACCTGCGGCCCCTGTTTGGGAGGCCACATGGGCATTCTTGCCAAGGGCGAGCGGGCTGCGGCCACCACAAACCGCAACTTTGTGGGTCGCATGGGCCATGTGGAAAGCGAGGTGTATCTCGTGAACCCGGCTGTGGCTGCGGCATCGGCAGTTCTGGGCAGGCTTGCTTCTCCTGACGAGCTTTAAGGCCGGGCAGGCAGAATTTATCCGGCAGCCTGTAAGCTATTGGTTTTGACAAACAAACCTTTTTGAGGTGGCATAATGGAAATATTGCGGGGCAGGGTTCATCGCTTTGGAGACGACATTGATACTGATCTCATCATTGCAGCGCGCTACCTTAACACCAGCGAGCCAGCAGAGCTTGCAAAGCACTGCATGGAGGATGCAGACCCCAATTTTGTAAAAAAGGTGCAGCCGGGCGATGTTATTGTGGCAGGAAAGAATTTTGGCTGCGGATCATCGCGGGAGCACGCGCCCATTGCCATAAAGGCGGCAGGGGTAAGTTGTGTCATTGCCAAAAGTTTTGCGCGCATTTTTTACCGCAACGCATTCAACATGGGCCTTTTAATTCTGGAATGCCCGGATGCGGATGCAATAAAGGAAGGCGCAGAGCTTGTGGTGGATGCAGACAAAGGCGTAATAACAGACAAGGCCTTGGGGAAGACCTACCGGGTGACAGCCATTCCGCCCTTCATGCAGGAGCTTCTAAAAAGCGGCGGGCTTATGGCCCACATAGGCCGGAAACTTGTCCATGAAAACTGTTAGAGCTGCTCCGGGCTTAACAAGGCAGGAGGTTGGTTGATGGGATCTGCTGATGAAGTCATATTTGAAAACGGTTATCCGGTTCCCCAAGACCCGGTTCAGAACGCCTGGTACACTGCCTTTTTCATAGAAAATCACATTGATCACATTGCATACAAGGATGTGGCCACGCCAGAGCAAATCCGCTTCATGGTTGTGCTTGCCCCGGAGCAGCGCTATTATCCCTGCTCCGACAAAATGTTTTCCGCAATCATGGCCCGGCAGAAGCCGTCCTTTCTTTTGCGGCGCTACGATCAGGCCCTGGAGAAAATCCTCACCCTTGTTGAAAGCAAGATAGAAGACCCCTGGGAAAAGGAGTTTCTGGAGTCTCTCATCCGCACCAAGTTCGAGCATGAAACCCGCGATGGAATGATGATTCCCTCCCGTCTGGAAAAGCGCCTGCTCAAGATTTTTCTTGATCGGACCCAGATTGTTGACCCCATGATGGAGGAAAAGGCTGCCCGGAATTTAAGGGTGCGCCGGGTTTTGGAGAGTGAAAGCTTTTCAGCAGCCTTGAACCGCTTTGAGATGGACGCCTCCTGCCCCTATCCCCCCACCCTTGAAAGCATGAGGGCTTCTGCCAACAACACCCAGCTTACCCGTTTGCTGGCCCTTTTGTCTGAACCTGCACTCTGGGAGCAGGACAGGGACTTTTCGGTTGAGGAGTTTGAGCAGATAATGGCCCGGCCCCTTGGAGGGGAAGGCCTTGCCGAACTCATGCGCCTGCTCACCCCGGAGCGCTGCGATTTTGGCCTCTACACGGTGAACCCCATCAAGATTCTCTGGCTCATTGACGAATCCGGCGAGGCCCTCATTGACCTGTATATAATCCGATTTCTGGCTGGCATGGGCCACAAGATGATGGTCTGCTTCAAAAAAGGCCCTCTTTTCACCAAGGCCGATTTTTCCGATACAAAGGAAGACCCCTCACTGGCCGCAATTCTTGCCGGGGCAAGGTTCGTGCAGGACTCGGCAATCGCCAAAAACGATCTGGTGGCGCTGTTAAAAAAGGATATCCACATACTTGCCTTTACGGACGGCAGCATGGAGGACATAAATCTTTCGGTTTCCAACACCACCTTTTCGCGCTTTTTCAAGGAGGCGGACCTTGTGGTTGCCCGCGGCCCGGCCCAGAGGCGGCGCTTTTTTGAAACCAGCTTCAGGTTCACCCGCGATGTAATCAGCATAATGCGCGATGAGGACAACAGCGTTTCCGTGGCTTACAAGCCGCGCCATCCTGAAACTGTAAAGTTCAGCCACCATGAGCTGGAAAAACGGGCCGCGGCAATCATCGAGCAAATGGCCCAGGCCAAGAAAAAGGGCATGACCGTTGTTTTCTATTCTGGAATTGTCGGCTCCATTCCCGGAAAGACCCAGGTGGCCAAGCAGATAATGACCACCTTTGTAAATCACCTGCGCCAGCAGAGTGACGACACATTTATAATCAACCCTTCCGAGTATTTCGAGCATGGCATGGACGCCGATGATCTGATGTATATGTGGGAGATGGTCCAGAGAAGCGGGCTTATCGACATCTGGCGTTTCCAGACCTACGAAGACATTGTTGCCTCCTTTGCTCTGCTCAACAAAAAGGTTCCGCCCGAATGGGTTGGCAAGGACTCCACTTTCTCCACAGGCTGCACCAAGGAAATGCGCATAGCCAGGGAAGTGGCTTCCCAAAACCCGGAAATGCA
>JASEHB010000081.1 GCA_030018745.1 Desulfatibacillaceae bacterium
TGCTTTCAATTCTTGATACCTGCATTTACTGATGCGCCAAGGCTTTTTCTCACCCGCGGCCCGGCCTGTTTGTTGCTGCAAGAATGGTATTCTTATCCGCGCTGCCCTTGCTGGAGCCGAAAAAGTAGGCCAAGACGGTTGAGAAGCCGGAGACAAGCCCGCCGAAAAGCAGCAGCACGGCGCTGCCCTGGCCGTCAGGGATAGGCACATACATGAGCACGGCGCAGAGCACGAAAAAGCCCGTGACCACAACACCTGCCAGAACATAGAGAGGCGTATCCCGCTTGCCCGTTGCCTGTGTGGTGGCAACTTCCCTGGCCCTGGCGTCCTGGCGGTCGGCAAGGTAGGCTTTTGTTTCATCAAGTATCAGCTTTTCCAGGTCAATCTTGTGGGCAAGCTCAAGCTCCCGAAGTTTCACGGCTGCTTGCGGGTCGCCTGCAATGGCCTGGGCAATGGCTGCCGGGTCATCTGCGCTTGCGCCGAAGATTCCCGCCACAAGAGCGCCTGCTGCTGCCCCGCCAAGCGGCCCGCCCACAGCCGTGCCAAGAATGGGTGCGCCGACCTTGGCTATGTTTTTCCCCAATGTTTTCCAGTCCATAAAAGCCTCCTACCTGTAAAGCCAGACAACGCTCTTTGCCTTGTCCGGGTCAATATCTGCATGAATAAAGCCGGTGGCTATGCCAATGCGGTCAAATCCTGCGCCCAACAGCCCATAGAGTATGCGGAACCGCCGCTCGAAGTTGCTGCCTGTGGCAATGTCGGCGGCCAGACCTTTAAGGTGGCTGCTTGCGGGTGCGCCGCCAACAGCAGCATTGTGAGCAGGGCAGCGAAAGCCGGAATTGATGGCAAAGGGCACTCCGGCCAAATCCCTGGCCCTGTCCAGAACCGCCACAAGCTCCGGCCTTATGAAATTTTGGCATTTTCCGCATTTGCAGGCGAATTCGTTCAGCGTAAAGTGCTTGAAATCATCGCCCATAGAACACCCCCAGGGCGATGAGCATGACGCCTGCCGTCAGCAGAGCGCCCTTCTGCTTGGGCGTTCTGCGCCCCCACCAGTCTGCGATTTTATTTTGGGGATCAAACATGAGTTTTTCTCCTTTTTAAAGCGTAACAGGCCCGGTCAAGGATGACGCAGACAAGCCGCAGGCCGATAACCACGGCAGCGGCGCAGCAAATGATTTCCACAAGAAGCTGTTTCATCCGCCACCCCTTAACCAGTTGCCCACAAGCGCCAGCATACCGCCCACAAGCGTAACCGTGAGAAGGCCGATTGTTGCCAGAATGACGCTGGCTCCGTAGCGCTCCGTCCTGGTGCGGACATCTTTTATCCATTGGTTGTTGTCCCGCAGCGCCCGAAGCCCCCGGTCGCCGTTGCCGTCTCCCATGTCATCCAGCAGCCCGGCAAAATGGCCCGCAATAGGCTCTAACGGGCAGCAGACAGCTTTTTCCCGCAAGGTCCTTTCCATAGCCTTTTCGACTATGTTGCCAATGGTTTCCATGTCTGCCTGGGTTAAGGTCATGTCAATCTTCCTTGGCATGAAAGTCAGAAAAGAAGGAAGGGGATGCGCCTGGCGGAAAGCGGCGCGTAAAACTCCAGAGCGCCGATGTCCCAGGCCGGGCCTGTGGTTCTGCCGTTGCCCCGCTTGCGGCCCATGCCGTCATCGTTGAAGGCATGGGTTCCGTACAGGTCCATCCCCTGGTCTCTGGCTGCAATGTCAGACGGGGCAAGGCTTATGCCATCATCAGCAAAAACAACGCCGCTTGTTACGCAGTTGGTCTGCGTGCCGCCGGAAAAATCGGTAACATTGCCCTGGGCTATGCAGTTGGTTGCAAAGTTGGCAGAAAAACCGACATTGCAACCAACAGCAGTGCAGTTAAAGGCATTGCTTAACTGCAAGCCGTAATCGCAATTATCGGTAACACAATTGAAAGCCAGCTTTGCCCTTGATGTGAAAACCGTATAAAAACGGCCAGCTCCAACATTGAGCAGGTCAAAAAAGTAACAACCAACAATTTTTGTGTTTCCAGCCCCGGTTGTTATTTTGTTGCAATAGATTATTCCCCGGTTTTTTGTGCTGTTGTGGGTGGTGTGAGCTGTGAAGCCCAAATCATGGAAACTCAAATAAGCTTCATCAAGCGTGTTGAAGGCATAATAATCATTGATACCTGTCATGGCATGGCGGAAAATGACTCCAGCATTTTTTCTGAAGCGGTTTTCATGCCCGGAAGCCGCCTTTATCACCCTAAACTTTGTTGCAGAGGTGTTTGCAACAGCATTGCCGAATGCAACTTGAGCGGAAATGTTGTAAAAGGCTTCATCTGCATAGCACTCCAGCACAGGGCTTTTGGCCTCCTCTCCGGTTATGTTGCCGCGGGTGGCAAGCTCCCAGTCTGCAAGGCCGGTTGGGTGGGTGAAATCCCTTGATGGGTCCGTGCCGAATGTTTTCACATCAGGGTTGAGCGGCATTTTGCGGCTTGAAACAACAGCGCCAGAGGCCGGGGCTGCAAGAAGAAGAATCAGCAGGACTGACGGGAAAAACTTAATCGCTATTTTCATAAACACCCCCTGGGGCTTTGTCGAAAAGCCCTGGAGCCAAAAGGCTCTCAACCCCGCCTGAAATATCCAGCGCCTTTTTGGGAACAACCGTGCTTATGGCAAGGCCGTAGCGGCGCTCCTTGACCCGCTCGATAATCGGTTCTTTGACAGGATTGCCTTCAAGGTCAAAAGCATCCTGCTCGCCTTTCACAATCTCAACGGGCGCAATTAGCGCCTGCATCTGGCTTCTGGTGGCCTTCATCCGGTAAAAGCAGAAGATTTCCTTCTGCTGCCTGCCCCAGGGGGTTGTGTCCGCCTCCCGAAAGCTGATGATGTCGCCAAGCTCAACGCCATCAGTCTGAAAACCCGGCGCTTTGCTTTTGTCGCAGATGACTGCCGCCTCCCACTCAAGCACCGGCTCATCGGCACGGACAAAAGATGCCGCCGCAAGTAAAATCAAAAGCGAGATGCCCATGAGCATCCATACAAGCTCGTCATAAAACCTTTGCATGGGGCCTCCTTTAAGGGCGCAGAATGTAAAGGCGCAGGGTTACGGTGGCCGCAGGGGTGCTGTTGCTGGCGATGTTGATGTGAAGCGGCCCCTGCACCGGGGCTTCAACAAGGCTTGAGCCATCGCTTGCAAGGGGGGTTTCCCATTCCACAGCAGTTGCGCTCCTGTTGGCCAAAGCCCCGCCCATGATGTCCAGGCCCACATCATCGGTCAGGGTTATGTCGTAAGCATCAGTCGGCGAATATGCCCCGGCTCCGGGCGCTGTGCGCACCTTCAGAACAATGCCGTTTACGATGTCGGTCGCATGGGTGGTTTGCGAGTAGGCCCCGGCGGAGTTGGCAGCAAGGGTGTAGTCTGCATAAAAGAGCCTGGAATCAGTGCCAGCCACCCGTACAAATTTTGTGGCGGTCATGGTGCTGCTGTCCGCCAGAGCAGGTGGCGCAAGGCAAATACCAAAAACAAGGGCAAGCAGCAGGGACAGGCAAAGGGTCTTTCTCATGGGTTTTTCTCCTTGGCAAAATGGTTGATGCGGTTTTTGCTTAAGTCAGCACTTATTGCCGAAGCGGTGCTAAAAAGTATGCAGGCCGGGTGGTTACGCGCACGGCAAAGCCATGGGTCAGGCCAACAAAGCTTTTTTTCGCGAGGGTTCATCCAGGTATAGGCCTGGGCCTGTTTTTGTTGGGTGAACCTTGGCGAAAGCGCCAAGAACCACCCAACCTACGCCGCCCCTCAACCCCGGCGTACAGGGCGGTTCCAGGGAAAGGAGAGCACGGCGCGCAAGCTGCTGCCCCTCAACCCCAGCATCCAGGGCGGTTCCAGGGAGCCGTGGGCAAGTCCTGCTTTTCCCCTTTAACCACCGGCGTATGGGGCTTTGTCCAAATGGCCGTGGGCAAGGCGCGCTTTGTTTTCCATCCCTAAACCCCCAGCATCCAGGGCGGTTCCAGGGAAACGAGGGCAAGGCTTGCGGGGCGAGCCGGGGCGAAGGTGTACTAATGGTACATCGAGACCCGGCTTTTGCCCCGCATAACGCAGCCATCGTTTTCCTGGGGCCGCCCTATCTATCCCCAAGTTCCATTTGAATCTTCATCCCCAACACCGTCATCGGATAAGGCTCCGCCTGGCGCAGCAGCAGATTGCCGCCCGTGTCCACATCGCCGTCAAAATCTATGGCAATGTCTCCCGTGAACACGGCCAACCCCTGGGTGCAGGCCTCCGGCTGGGGCAGAGCATTGCCGGGCAGGGGGTCAAGGTGGTTTTCATCGCTTCCCAAATTTCCCCCAAGGCTTTTGTGCAGGCGCAAAACAACCTGGTGTATGCGCTTGTTTGCGCCCTGGTGCTCTGCGGCCCCTAAAGGCATGGGGCTTATGTCCGTAACAAAGCTGCTGCCTGCAAGCGCCCTTGCCGCAGGCCAGGCAAGGTTTGCCATGCAATTTTCATCCACCGTGGCAAAGCCTGCAAAAATGCCGTCTGCAACAAGGCTTACCACCTGCTCCGGCTCAAAAAGGCCTGTGAGATCCAGCTTGTTTGCCATTCTTGCCCAAAGGCCTGTGGCGGAGTTCTGCAAGCAGGCCGGAATTGCATCTTCAAACACAACCTCCACCTGGGTATCTGAAACAAAGCCTGTAACCTTTACCCGCGCACAGAGGCCTGTTTCGCTTTTGAGGATGAAGTGGCAATCAATATCCTCCGCAACAAAGGGCGCATGGCCCGTGGCGGTAAGGGCGCCGTCATCCTGGGCATCCCATGTGCCTGTTGCGGCAAGGGAAAGCTCCTTGTCCGGGTCGTCATTCCAGAAGTCAAAGGATAGGCATGAGTCTAGAAAAACCGCATCCATTGAGCTTGTGCTTTCAAAAAATGGGGCAAGCCGCTCAATGAAGGGGGTGTTTTCTGTTGAGGATGGATAAATAGCGGCCCAAAGCTCGTCTGCATTCTGCCCCGGAATGACGCAGAGGCTTTCGACAAAGGCGCTGTCTTTGGTGCTGCCAAGCTCCTGGCGCGCCCAGCCCACCACAAGCTGCTGCTCGTTAACTGTAAGGCACAGCAGCCTGCCGTTTTCGGTGAGAACCCACACAAGGCTGTGGGGATACTGCATGAATGCCATCTGTTTAACGGGCGAATCAGCAAAAAGGTGCTCTGCAAGCAGGGAAATATCCACGGGGATGTAGCGATCCTGCTCGTAGGTGTAGGAGGTGGCGCAGATGCGGCGGCCGTCCCTGCGGGCAAAAAGTATCTGCTGGTTGGCCCGCACGCTGTCCACCGGGGCGGCTCCCACCCAGGACTCCTGGCGGGCCATGACGCTGAAAGGCGTAAGGGGCGATGAATCCGTTGCCCCGGCAAGCCACCACTCGGAGCGCGAGGTTCCAAGGCGCAGGCGCTCGGAAGGCTCCATCCAGCATATTGCGTTGCTCTCGCGGGAGAGAAGCGAAAAGCTCACAGCATCGGAATCGGTTACAAAAAATGAAACGCCGAAATTGTTGTAGTCGTCTGTTTTGCTGCCCCACACGGTATTGGGCTTGCCTGGGGTGGCGGCCAGCATGAGCCGGTTTTCGTAAAAGCAACCAAGGGACGGAAAGCCGTGGGTGTTGGACCAGGCCCCTTTGCTCCAGAGGTAGGTCGGCTCCAGGGATGGAATGCGGCCTAACACCTTTGCCAGCACGGTAAAGTCATCCACCCAGGCAAAAATCTCGGCATAGCCTGATGGATAGTATTGCGTCTGGAAAACCTTGCAGTAGGCGGTTCCCGATACGCGGGTTTTTGCGCCTATGCGGTACTGCACACCTTCGTCAGGCTCCTCTATGCTGCCCCTGCCCGGCCCAAGGCCCGTGATGACCGGCTCCCAGGTTGCGCCCTCGTTTATGGAGCGCTGCAATTCCACAACCGCGTTGAAATTGCCTGTTACCTCGTATTCAACAGTGCCGTCCTGCACGGTTATGGCGCTGGAATACACAGCCGAGGCCGAAGCCTCCACATGGGCGCTCACGCCTGCGGTTACATAGGCAAGTTTGTACTGGGTTGTGCCGCCGCCGATCTGGGATGCGCCCAAGGCGGTTACGGTTACATTGTCCAGGCTTGCTGTCCATGTTCCGGAAGCCGCCCATGTGAAATATGCAAACTGGAGCCAGGCGCTTGTCACGCCATCAGGAACCGTGAAGAAAACCTCCTTTTCCCCATCCTGGCCCACAGTGTAGTTGGAGCCGCGGCCAATGGACGAGTAGCCGTCAGCAGGGTAATGCTCATGGCCTATCCAGCAGTTGGCGTAGCTTGATGAGTCAATGCCGGATATATCAAAGGAAACGCGGTATTGGGTGTTTGGCACCACCGCAAGGTTAATTCCGGCAACGCAGGGGCCTGCCTGGTGAACAACAATGGTGGTTATATCCATCTTCTTTGTGGCCGGGTTGTGCTCCACTGTTTGAGCAGGATTCCCTGCTGCAACCTTTGCCCAGTTCCCGATGCTGTTTTCAAAATCAGAGTTGTCTCCAAAGAGCAGGCTGCCAGAATCCGAAACAATGTCCTGTGGCCAATACCTCGGCGAGCATTCCACATTGTCCACCGAGCCTGCTCCAAAGCCATCTGGAAGGCGGGTGAAGCGCACAAAAACCGTTGTAAGGCCCGGCCCGGCAAAAAATTCGGCGCTGTGGCCGCTTCCGGCTGTCCAGGTGTCGGAAAACAGGGAGTCATCACCGGAAAAAGTGCCGACACTCACAATTACCGGATTGTCAAAAGTATCGGCGGAAAGCCTGTATGTGTAGCCAGGCTCCACACGGATGGCCTGCTCTGCTGCGGCTGTGTAGCTGTTAGGGGTGAGCACCAGCCTGCCGCCGGAAACGCTTGCTGTGCCGGGTGCAACGCTTTTGTTTTCCCAGGGGGCCAGAACCCCGCTGGCAAAATCTCCGTTTTCAATCTGGCTTGCTGCAATAAGCTCCACCACATCGCCCGTGTGGGCGGAAGCCTTTATGCGGATGTTGCCCGTGTTCTGGGGCAAAAAGGGCATGGGCCGCAGGGGCAGCAGGGAAAAAATCCAGCCGGTTTCCACAGTATATTGCAATCTGCGGGGGGCATGGGCCGGGTGGAGAATAAAAAGGGTGTCTGCGCTCTGGGTTGTGCGGATTCCATTCAGATCATCCCGGCTGTAAGGCGTGGAAAATTCAAGCGGCTCGCCGCCATCTTCAATCTGCTGGCCGTTTTGCCATATCCGGGCGTAGTTGTGGCCAAGCTCCAGCACAAAGCTTTCAAGAGCAGAAAGCACAAAGGGAAGCAGCCTTACAGGGTTTTTGCCGTCCTGGTCAACGCTCTTTGCCTTGCCGCAGAAAACAAAGCCAGGCCTTTTGGTTACACCACCATGCACAAGGCACACTGCATTTAGCAGGGTCTTGCAGCCGCTTGCATAGCGATCCTGATCCAGCCGGGCGGCCAGAAGGGGCGAAAGCTCGCCGGAATTAAAAGAGGTCTTTGTCTGGATGGGCATGATTTATACGCTCCTTGCAGCCAGCCAGGGATCAATGTCCCTTGGCCTTGTGTCAGTCAAAAGCTGGGTGGCGTCCGCGGCCATTGCCTCATCCAGCGCAAGGGCAAAGCGCCGCCCCAAAAGCGAGGCAAGGCCCGCTCCCTTGGCTGCGCCAAGAAGCGGCACGCAAAGGGCCTCGGCCAAACCCAGGCCCAAGGCCTTGTAAAATGAGGGGGAAAAAAGCGCCGGGTCATCAACCCTGGCAACGAAGCTTATGGCCACAGGGGTCACGGCGCTGTCCGCGCTTGTCTGCAAGGTTCGGCCAACAACAGCATAGGCCCAGCTTGCAGGCGACATCTCCAGCACCTTTATGCAGTCATCTGGCAGAACATAGGCAAAGGCATGGCCAAAAGAGGGGGCTTCCTCGCCCTTTTCAAGCTGGGCCTGCTTTATGGCAAACTCCCACGCATGAAGGGCAAGGGACGAGTCGCGCACAGCCAAATAAAAGTCCGCGCAAAGCCTCGGCCCCTTTGCCGAATCGGTCAGGCTTTCCGCCCGCCTTGCGCCCACCAGGGAGAGAGCCATGTTGTAGATACCGAGCAAAGTCTGCATTTTATTCTCCTTGGGGCGGCCCCAGGAAAACGATGGCTGCGTTGCACTGCACCGGACAAGGATCTCAATGTACTAACAGTACACCTCGTCCTTGTCCGGTTTGCGCGCCTTGCCATCCTTTCCCTGGAGCCGCCCTGTACGCCTGTGGTTGAGGGGGAAAACGCCCTATTTCCTATGGCCGCCCTGTACGCCTGTGGTTGGGGGGAAAAGCGCCTTATTTCCTATGGCCGCCCTGTACGCCTGTGGTTGGGGGGAAAACGCCTTATTTCCTGTGGCCGTCCTGTATGCCTGTGGTTGAGGAGGAAAA
>JASEHB010000082.1 GCA_030018745.1 Desulfatibacillaceae bacterium
CAAATGCTCCGAGGACTGGGCGCCAAGCCCTGCCACAGCTTTTTGGAGGGCTTCCTCAAAGGGGGATGCCTTTTTCTGCTTTGCTTTGTCCCTGGTAAGGTTCTGGACGCCGCGTTGCGCCCTTACTGTAACAGCTTTGAGATAGCGGGGAAGCTGGGCAATGCGCCCGGAATCGTAGAGCAGCATGAATCGTTGCGGCACAAGCTTTTGCAAATCTGCCGCCCTTTGGGAAAGGAAGGCCACCACAGGCGGATGCTCCTCATTGGCAGCCTTTAGCCCTGATATTTCTCCGTGCGCATGGGCAAGGGCGTTTAGCACAACTTGGGCCTCCTGCTTTTTTTCAAGGGCATGGGGCCCAAGCCTTGGGCCAATCTCAAGAGCATGGGCCTCCATGTGGCCAATGGAGCGGATGTCCTTTTCAAACAGGTCCTTAAAAAGGCGCTCCAAAACAGCCGTTTCAACAGATGCCGCTCCTCCGGCAAGCATTGCCGCCTTTGCCTGGGCAGGGGAAAGGGCAAGATTTTTTTCAACAAGCTTCAATTCCTTTTTAAAATGCCCCTGCAAAAGGGCGCTTACACCGGCAAGATGCGCTTTTTGGGCTTGTTGGGGGTTTTGAAAAAGCTTGACCTGCACGCCGTCTTTTTTGTTGATCCAAAGGCCAGGGTAAGCCATCAAGGCTCCGCCTTTGCCCTGGGCAAGGGTGAGGCTTTGGGGCAGATCCGGCAGTTGGCTCATGTCTGCAACCGGCTTTTCCCATTGTGCAACAGCTTTTTGCCATACTGCCGGGGCAGGGCTGTCATGCTCTTTGGCCTGGTCAGCAAGAATGCTCACATCCCTGGCTGCTGCAATTTGCCTGCCCTGGTGATCCACAAGCAAAATCCGGGTTTTCAGGTAATCGGGCAGGGATTCAACAGGCCAGGCTTGGGCAGGCACAGCCACCCCGAAAAGCTCATGCACAATTTCTGAAAGCTGGCTTGCAAGGGGAGCCTGGGATTCGGGCTTGAGCAGGCGAGCCACAGGCCCTGCCTTGTCTTTTACAGGCACAAGCTGTTTGCGGTATTTTTTTTCCAGGCCCCGCAAAAGGGCTTCCACCTTTTCCTCCAAAAAACCCGGCACAACCCACAGGGCGGCTTCCGGGGCTATGTTGGCCAGTCGGCTCTGGGGTACCACCAGGGTTGCCCCGTCATCGTCCTTGCCGGGAGCAAAGGTATAGCGCAGGCGAAAGTTCTCGCCGGATATCCTGGCCTGGTCTGGAAACTGGGCCAGATGGCTCCAGTCAGGTGCATCCAGAAGCAGATCCTGCTCGCTCATTTTAAGGGCCTTATCGCCTTTAAGGTCCTTTATGCGCTTTTTAAGGCTGGCAACATCAAAAACCCCTCCCAGGCGTTGCCGGTAAAAGTCGCTTATGGCTTCATCCGGCACAAGGATATCCCGCTGGCGGAGCTTTTCCTCGATTCTTAAAATTTTGTCCCTTAATTTTTTGTTGTGCTCCAGAAAGCCAAATTCCTGCCTCATGCGGCCCTGCACAAGGGCCTGCTCAATAAAGATGCTGCTCGCCTCCTCCGGGCGCACAGGCCCGTAGCGCACTGTCCGGCCCTCCACAATGGGCAGGCCGAAAAGGGTGAGGCGCGCATCTGCCACCACTTCGCCCCGCTGGGGGTCAAAGCGCGGATGGCGAAAGGAAGTTCTGACCAGGTTTCCGGCAAGCTCTTCAAGCCATTTGGGGTCAATGCAGGCAGCCATGCGGGCGAAAAGGCGGGATGTCTCCACCATTTCCGCTGCCACAATCCATGTGCCGCCCCTGTTGAAAAGCCCGGACCCTGGAAAGAGCATCACCTCCCTGCCCTTGGCAGCCAGGTAGAGATTTTTGCCCTCTTTGGCAAAAGCCACCTGGGAAAGGTATCCTGCTGTTACGCTCTGGTGAAGGGCCGCATAAAGGGCCTCGTCCATTGGGGGCAGAACAGGCCAGGCCGGGGGTTTGCCGGAGATGAGATTTTCTTCGGCAAGTATGGAAAAAAGCTGGGACCAGATATCGCGCCATTCCCGCATTCGCCGGAAGCTCAAAAAGTGCTCCTTGCAGAACTTGCGGGCCTGGTTTGCGCTGCCAGCTTCCTTCCAGAAGGAAAAAAAGCCATTCCAGATATTTATAAGGGTCACAAAATCCGAGCGGGTATCCACAAACCGGGCATGGGCTGCATCTGCCTGCCCCTCCTGGCCGGGAGGCCGCAGACGGCAATCCTGGGTGGCAAGGGCCGCGGCCACAACAAGGGCGTGGGCCAGGCATCCGCGCTCGGATGAGGCAAGCAGTATTCGCGCAATTCTCGGATCAATGGGCAGCCTTGCCATTATCCGGCCGGTTTTTGTAAGAACAGGCTGGCCTTTGCGCCCTCCCGACTCTATTGCGGAAAGCTCCTCAAGCACGGCAAAGCCGTCTGCAATGCTTTTTTCCTTTGGCCTGTCCACAAAGGGGAATCTTTTAACATCCCCAAGGTTAAGGGAGATCATGCGCAAAATTATCTGTGCAAGGTTGCTGCGCAATATTTCCGGCGGCGTGAACCGGGGTCGGGCAAGAAAGTCCTTTTCATCATACAGGCGCAGGCAGAGGCCGTTTTGGACACGCCCGCAACGGCCCTTGCGCTGGTCTGCGCTTGCCTGGGAAACCCTCTCAATGGGCAGGCTTGTGGTTCGGGTACCCGGATTGTAGCGCAGAATGCGCGCCAGGCCGGTATCCACAACAAATTTTATGTTGGGCAGGGTTAGGGATGTTTCTGCAACATTTGTGGCCACAGTAACGGTTATTCCCCTGTGAGGCTCAAAAACCCTTGCCTGCTCCGGGCCGGGAAGGGCCGCATAAAGGGGCAGAATCCGCACGCCGGGGAAATTCCGCCCGGCAATAAGCTCGCATGTTTCCAGAATATCCTGGGCTGTGGGCATGAAAACCAGGATGTCTCCCATTGGCCCCCGCCCGGCAAAAATCATGTCAACTGCTGATGCTGCGGCCTCCACAAAATTGGTTTCGCCAGCCTCCTCCTTGAAGTCCTCCACAGGAAAATAGACAGTCTCCACAGGGTACATTCTGCCTGAAACCTCTATGATGGGGGCATTGTCAAAGGCCTGGGAGAACTTTTCCGTGTCAAGGGTGGCGGAAGTGATGACGATTTTCAGATCCGGCCTTTTGGGTGCAAGGCTGCGGAGAATACCCAGCACAAAGTCAATGTTTGCGCTGCGCTCGTGGGCCTCGTCAACTATGATGGTGTCATAGGCGGCAAGAAGCGGGTCCTGCTGGGTTTCGGCAAGGAGTATGCCGTCTGTCATGACCTTTATGTAGGGGACTTTTCGCCGGGTGCCAACTTCGTCAAAGCGGATTTTATATCCAACGCTTTTGCCCGGCTCCTCCAAAAGCTCCTGGGCAATGCGCCGGGCAACTGTAACCGCTGCTATTCTGCGGGGCTGGGTGCAGCCTATCATGCCCCTTGTTCCTTGCCCTGCCTCAATGCACATCTTGGGAATCTGGGTGGTTTTGCCGGAGCCTGTTTCTCCTGTAATGACAACAACCTGATTTTTTTTGATGGCCTCAACAATGTCATCTTTGCGGCTGGAAATGGGCAGCTCTGGCGGGTAGGATGGCCTGGGCGCACCAGCAAGGCGGATGCGGCAGGTCTGGGCGCTTGACCTGGCCCGGCGGTTCAGGCGGGAAATGGCGTCCTGGCGCTGCTTTTGGGAGATGCCGGGGCCTTTTAGGTTTTCAAGCTCCTTTGCAATGGCCAGGGCGTCTTTGGCCATGACAAGATTTGCATCCACGCCAAGACCTTCAAGCCCGCCCTTAAAAAAGGGGCTGCCTTTTTTGGGCAAAGGGCGCTTTCCGGTCTTTTTCTTGGGGGTTGGGTCAGGGCTGTTCATCAAAAATGATGCTTATGCTTCTGCGGCCCGATTCCTCAACACTTTCCATAACGCGCAAAGGCGTATCCCGCTGCTGGAGCAAGGATTCGTCCTGGCCGGACGACAGGGTCTGACGGGATGCGGCCGGTTCAGGTTCAGCAGCCTGGGCCGGAGCAGGAACAAAGACCGGAACGCGGGCCGGGGCAGCTTGGGCGGCAGGCTGCTCCGGGGGGCTGGCGCCTTCCTTGACCTGGGCAGGGGAAGGCGCAACCTGCCGCAAGCCCTGGGATGGAGCGCTCCGTACGGGCGCTCCCCTGCTTTCCATGCTCTGGCGGATTGCATAATACTCATTCATCACCTTTGCAGCATACTGCCGAGTTTCGGTGATTGAAGGGATGTCGTTTTCCCCGCCCTCGTTAACCCTGTTGGGGCCTGCGTTGTAGGCAGCCAGGGCAAGGATTATGTTGCCCTTGTATTGGGCAAGGAGCTTTGACAGGTAGCGGGAGCCTCCAAGAATATTCTGCCTGGGGTCAAAAGGCTCCAGAACCCCCAGCTCAAAAAGGTTGGCGGGCATTATCTGCATAAGCCCCAGCGCTCCGGCAGGAGAGACGGCATAGATGTTGAAATCCGACTCAACCTTTATGATGGCCTTGATGAGGGCAAAATCAAGGCCTGTTTCCTTGGCTGCCTCCTCAATTAAGGGGTCGAACTGGTTGAAGGCGGGCGCAGGCTTGGACCGGGGTGCGGTGGAGCGCAGAAAAATCTGGTACCGGTCATCCGGAGGCGCATTGGTAAAATGGGACACGCCCCTCTCATCCACAAAGCGGTAAATGTCGCCTTCTGTACCCTGTGCAACAGGGGCAGCAACAAAAAGCAAAAGCACGGCAACTAAAACAGTTGCAGCCCCTGCCTTGCCGGTTCCTGAAATGCTCCGGTAGATCATCAGGGTAACCTGCTGTCAGAAAGAACTGAATTGAGCCGCTTTCTGTCCGAATCGCTCATCTGCGTAAACTCAACACCCATGCCCACGGGCCTGGCCACAGGATCGTTTGTTTCCGTGCGGATCCAGCGCACCACAGCTCTTGCCGTTAAGCTTTGGGCGTGGTCAGGCAGGTTGATGTTAAGCTCGAAATAGGTGTCCACAGGCAGCGGCATGGGGGTCTTTACAAAAAGGCCTGACTTGCTCAAATTAAGAGTCTGGGCCTTTACAAGGGCCTCGCGGCTTTTGAAGGAAAGGGACAGGGCCATATCCTTGCGCACATCCCTGCGGGCGCTGGTCTGGCCCACGCAGGCATCCGTGGTTTTTTTAAGGCGCACGGCAAGGCTGCGAACCAGAAGCCGAAACCCCTCGGACATGCGGTTGTATTCCTCGTCAAGCACGGAGCGGTCCAGAATGCCAAGCACAGTGTTATCCAGGGCCTTTGCAGTGGCCGTTCGCTTGAAACCGCCGATAAAGGCCAGCTCACCGAAAAGCTCTCCCTCGCGCAATACGGAAACCACCACCGGCTTGCCATCCACAGATTTGGAAAGCTCGACAGCGCCGGATTCCACAAAATAAATCCAGTCTCCGGAGCTGCCTTCCTCGAAGATGATCTGGCCCTTTTCATATGTTTCTTCGCAGGTGGTAAGAATCATTGCTTTTCCAGTTCCAGCAGAGCCGGTTTTTTTCCGGAGGCCGCACGAGGAATAGGCGGGGTTTCAACCAAAAACCCCTCAAATAAAATTAACTTAAGTTATCAGGCCCCTGTTGTCAATGGAGCGTGTCACAGTCCAGCACAACCCGGCATGAAGGATTCCCCCAAAAAGGCATAAATCATTGCATTGTACCGCATTGCAATACACAGTCAGCTGTGGCATAGAGAGCATGATGATTAAAAGCGCTGTTGCCGGAAAAGCTCTTTGCGGCAAACTTGGTAAAGCTCCCGCATTTTCAGACGGGGCTTTTTTTCAACCCGCATCCCCCCTGTGGTTTTAAATGCATACTCCCCAGTGCGCCAATTCTTTGAAATATCCGGGCAAGCCAAGGGTGAAAGACAATGGACTTTGACAGCTTTGCCGGTCTTGTGATTGCCAGCCGCACCTGCCGCCGCTTTGAGCAGGATTACCTGATTGCGCCCACGGATCTGGAGCAGCTTGTGGAGCTTGCAAGGCTATGCCCTTCTGCGGGAAACCTTCAGCCCTTGAAGTTTGTTGTGTGCAGCGAGCCGGACAAATGCGAGCGGATTTTTCCTCACCTGGGCTGGGCTGCCTACCTCACCAACTGGGCAGGGCCGGAGCAGGGCGAGCGCCCGTCTGCATACATAATCATCCTGTGTGATACCAGCATTGCCTCCCATCCGGGCTGCGACCACGGCATAGCAGCCCAGACCATTCTTCTGGGGGCAAGGGCAAAGGGCCTTGCAGGGGTTATGATAGGCGCAGTTAACATCCAGGGCCTTTCCCTGCTGCTGGCACTTGAGGAGAATATGCATATAGTCCTTGCCATAGCCCTTGGCAAACCAAAGGAGAAGGTGGTGCTTGAGCAGCTTGGCCCTTCCGGGGACATCCGCTACTGGCGGGACGAAAAGGATATTCACCATGTTCCCAAAAGGCCCCTTAATGATATTCTGATCTACTACTGACAAAGCTAAACCTTACCGGCCAGGGGCGTCAGCCTCCTTGCCCTTCAACTACAAGAAAAAGGAGTTTTTTGTGACCATCGAAAAAAGGCGCGAGCAGGAACTGGCCAAGATGGGAATGACCAACCTTGGCCGCGTTTACTGGACCCAGCCCACACCTGTTCTGTATGAGGAAAGCATCCGCCGCAGGGAAGGCTTGGTGGTTCATCTTGGGCCGCTGGTGGTCCGCACCGGGCACCACCGGGGCAGGCTTCCCCACGACAAGTTCTTTGTACGCGAGCCGGAAAGTGAGTCCAAACTCTGGTGGGGCAAGGTGAACCGGGAGATAAGCCAGGAAAAGTTCAACATGCTTTACCACCGTATGCTGGCCTATGTTCAGGGCAAGGATATTTTTGTGCAGGACTGCTATGCAGGGGCTGACCCGCGCTACCGGATACCCATAAGGGTGATCACGGAAACTGCCTGGCACAGCCTTTTTTCCCGCAATATGTTTGTTCAGGTAAAGGATGAAAATGAGCTTGAACACCACTCCCCCAGCTTCACCATATTGAATGTGCCCCACTTCCAGGCCATGCCCGAATTTGACGGCACCCGCTCGGAGGCCTTCATCATCGTCAACATCGGCAAGAGGCTCGTTTTAATCGGAGGCACAAGCTACGGCGGGGAAATCAAAAAATCGGTATTCACCATAATGAACTACCTTCTGCCCCAGGAATCGGTTTTGCCCATGCACTGCTCGGCCAATGTTGGCAGGGATGACGACCCTGCTGTTTTCTTCGGGCTTTCAGGCACAGGCAAGACCTCCCTTTCCGCAGATCCCGAAAGAAAACTTGTGGGCGATGACGAGCACGGCTGGAGCGATGAGGGAATTTTCAACTTTGAGGGAGGATGCTACGCAAAGGTGATAAGGCTTTCCTCCCAGGCCGAGCCGGAAATCTTTGAATGCACCCGCAGGTTTGGAACCATTCTTGAAAATGTGGGGGTCAACCCCCTTACCCGGCGGGTGGACCTGGATGACGACAGCCTCACGGAAAACACAAGGGCAGCCTATCCCATCAGCCACATACCTTCAGCCCTGCGCTCCGGTATGTGCGGGCATCCCAGAAACATAATCATGCTCACCTGCGATGCCTTTGGCGTGATGCCGCCCATTTCCCGGCTCACCCCGGAGCAGGCGGAATACCACTTTCTCACCGGCTACACGGCCAAGGTTGCCGGCACTGAGGCGGGTGTGACCGAGCCTTCCGCAACATTTTCAACCTGCTTTGGCGCGCCCTTCATGGCCCTGCCGCCCCAGAGCTACGCCAATCTGCTGCGCAAAAGGATAAAGGAGCACAAAACCGCCTGCTGGCTTCTCAACACCGGCTGGATGGGCGAGCCTGCGGGCAAGACGGAGCGCATATCCATAAAGCATTCCCGCGCAATGGTGCGGGCCGTGCTCTCCGGCGCCTTAAACAGCGTGGAATATACAAAGGAGCCATTCTTCGGCCTGGAAATCCCCACAAGCTGCCCGGGCGTTCCTTCCGAAATTCTAAATCCCATCAACGCTGCAAAGGACAAGGCCGGATACGAAGCCAGGGCCAAAAAGCTGGTGGCGGATTTCAAGGAAAACTTTGTGCAATATGAAGAAGGCGTGCCCGATGAGGTGAAAAGCGTTCTGTAAACAATGCGCGGGATATATTGAACCGGCTTAAAAAAGGTGACCGTGGAAGAAGAAAAAAACGACTTGAAGAAGAAGGATTCCCTGGCGCGGGCGATTTTTTCCCCCCGCATGTTCACGGCCCTTGTCATGGGCTTTTCATGCGGGCTTCCCCTGCTTCTCACCATAGGCCTGCTTCAGGCATGGATGAAGGATGAGGGGGTTGATCTCACGGTCATAGGCCTGGCTGCCCTTCTTGGCGTTCCC
>JASEHB010000083.1 GCA_030018745.1 Desulfatibacillaceae bacterium
CCCCTGCCAAAAAGGCAGGGGCAAAAAGGCCTGAAGGCCTTCTTGTGCGCTCGATCATAAGCCTTGTGCTTTTGGTGCTTGTGGTGGCAGGGGGAGTGTACCTTGCAGACCGCTACCTTGCCCCGGAGGACAGGCAGCCGGAAAAGGTTCTTGCTCCGGCCCCTGTACCCGTAAAGCAGCCCCAGGCTGTTAAAACAAAGCCCCAGCAGGCATTGAGCGAGCCTGATTCCGGCCAGGAGCAGCCTCCCCTTGTGGCTGCCCTGCCGCCTACCAAGCCTGTCCCGGTTTACGAGGTCTTTCCCCCGGCTCATCCTGACCCGCCCGGCCTGCCCGTGGTCCGTCCTCCGTCTGGAGACAGGCCCCGCATTGCCATAATAATTGATGACATGGGCTATGACATGGCCTTGGCAGAGGCTTTCATCAGCCTTGCTGCGGATATCACCGTCTCTGTGCTTCCTTTTAGCCCCTTTGCAAATCAGATAGGGGAAATGGCCCATCGATCCGGCACGCAGGTGCTTTTGCATCTGCCCCTTGAGCCAAAGGAGTACCCGAAGGTGAACCCCGGCCCTGGCGCGCTTTTTCTTTCCATGGATACGGACACCATGCTTGGAATACTTGAGCAGAATCTTGCCCATGTCCCACACGCCCAGGGTGTGAACAACCACATGGGCAGCGCCTTTACAACAGATGCCGAAAAGCTCTACCCTCTTTTCACAGTCTTTAAAAAAAGAGGCCTTTTCTTTGTAGATTCGGTAACTTCAGCCCAATCACAGGCCCTTTCCGCAGCCCGGCTTCTTCAGGTTCCCTTTGGCCGCAGGGATATTTTCATTGATCACGAGCAGACCCCGGAATTCATTGAATCCCAGCTTAAAAAGCTTGTGGCCCTTGCCAAAAAGAACGGCTTTGCCGTGGGCATAGCCCACCCCCACCGCCTCACCTTCGAGATTCTCAAGAAACATCTGGAGGCCATGCAGAAGGAAGTTGATCTTGTACCTGTTTCCGAGCTTGTGACCATTGCCGGGTAAGCCAATGTCCCAGCTCCAATGAGCGGGCCTTTGGGTCTGGATTTCCAGCCTTGCGGCAATGATTAAGCTGGGCATTTGGATTGCCGCTTTTACAGGCATGACGGCGGTTTTGCCGTTATGCCTTTTTTCGTGTTTTCCGGAGTAAAAAACCCGTCTGCCCTTCAATTACCAGGGCACAGATGGTTTCAGGTGTGCGTATGCAAGACGAGCAAGCAAGTAATGAGGGAGTGTACAGTTGGTAAATGACCGAGATTCCAATGTGAAGTGCAACGAAGCAGATGCCAGACAGGCGCCTCCCTGGGATACCATGCCAAAAATGCGGGGGGTTTCCATATTTCATGGTTTGCAAGTGCAGTTTTTCTTTGACTTTGTGGGGCAATGGGTTTAGAAATCCAGGTTGGAGTAAACTCAAGAACCGTTTTATAAGGGACAGGCCCATGAATTTCTGGAGGGTTCCTCTTGATGCCCAGGATGTAAGCGTTGCCAGGGGCATTGTTCACATCATCGAGGACAGATGTAAGGGCTGCGGCTACTGCATAGCCTACTGCCCCAAAGAAGTCCTGGCATTTTCCGACAGGTTCAACAAAAAGGGCTATCATCCGCCCTATGCCCGCAGACCCGAGGAATGCGTCAACTGCCATTATTGCGAAATACTTTGCCCGGAGTTTGCCATTTTTACTGAACTTGACCCCTCCTGCCCCCAGGCAAAGGAGCTGGAAAGTGACAAGCAGCCCGGCCAGAGCAATTAAATAAGGTGTAAAGGCATGAAACCTGCCGTTCTTACAGGCGAGCATTACATGACAGGCGATGAGGCCATTGCCGAAGGCGCACTGGCCGCTGGCTGCCTCTTTTTTGGGGCATACCCCATAACCCCGGCCACGGAAATTGCCGAGCGGATGAGCCAAAGGCTTTTCGGAGTTGGAGGGACCTTCATCCAGATGGAGGATGAAATCGCTGCAATGGCCGCAGTGGTGGGGGCTTCCTGTGCAGGCGTGAAAAGCATGACTGCCACAAGCGGCCCGGGTTTTTCCCTTATGATGGAAAATTTAGGCCTGGCCATTGTCATGGAGACCCCATGCGTTGTGGCCAATGTTCAGCGGGCAGGCCCCTCCACCGGGCTGCCCACCCAGGGAGCCCAGGCAGACATGATGCAGGCCCGCTGGGGCTCCCACGGCCATTACGAGATAATCGCACTCGCCCCGGAATCCGCCCAGGAGGCCTTTTACGAAACCATTCGGGCTTTCAACCTGGCGGAAAAATACCGCACCCCTGTGCTCATAATGACTGACGAGCTTGTGGGCCATATGTCCGAACGGGTGGTTATTCCAAAGAAAAGCGCCATCACCCTGGAAGACAGGCCCCGGCCCAAGGGCCGCAAGGACCGCTATCTGCCCTTTGAGCCAGGGCCAAACGGCGTGCCGCCAATGGCCGCCGCCGGGGAGGGCTGCGCTGTCCACATGACAGGACTCACCCACGATGCAAAGGGCTACCCTGTCATGACCGTTGAATGCCAGGAGCAGATGGTCACCCGTTTGGTGAACAAAATACTCGACAACCGCCACGACATTTTTTCTTTTAAGGAATACAGGCTCGAAGATGCGGATGTGGCGGTTGTGTCCTATGGCATCTCGGCCCGCACGGCCCGCGCTGCCGTGGATGAGGCCCGGCAGGAGGGCATAAAGGCCGGAATGCTCAAGCTGGATACTGTATGGCCCTTCTGCGAGGAGAAGATTTTTGAGCTGGCCCAGAGGGTCAAGGCCTTTGTAACCGTGGAAATAAACCTGGGCCAGATTCACCTGGAAGTGATGAGGGCAGCCAGAGGAAAGGCCCCCTGTGTTCTGGTGGGCCATGCAGGAGGGGCGCTGATTAGTCCGGAGCAGGTGAAGGCCGCCTTAAGATCTATATAGGGGCTTTGCAGGATGAACGCGGGCTGCGTTACGCTCGTTTGGCAAGCCAAGGTAGGTTGGGTGGTTCTTGCGCCCAACGCGCAAGGTTCACCCAACAAAACCAGGGTCAAGGGCAGCAAGGCTGTTTTTGGAAAACCAAAAGGTTGGGCGGTTCTTGCGTTTAACACGCAACGATAACCCAACGGTTTGGCTATAAAAAGCGCATTTTACAGAAAAGCGAAACAATATGCCGGACTTATTTTTGCCCGGCAGGCAATTCAGGATGGAATAAAGATGACCACAAAGAGCAATGCCCAGGCTATTGGCGAAAAGCAGGCGCAGCACCCCTTGGATGACCTTCTGCGCACGGATCGCATTCCCCATATCTGGTGTCCGGGCTGCGGAATTGGAACCGCCTTTGCCGCCACTCTCACGGCCATAAAAGATTCCGGCCTGGACCTGGGACATACGGCAATGGTTTCGGGCATTGGCTGTTCCGGCAGGGGTGCAGGCTATGCAAAGCTCGACTCCTACCATACCACCCACGGCAGGGCCATACCCTTTGCAACGGGCCTTAAGCTTGCCAATCCAAAGCTCAATGTTGTGGTCTTTTCCGGAGACGGAGATCTCTTTGCCATCGGCGGCAACCACTTCATCCATGCGGCCCGGCGCAACATGGATCTCACCGTCATATGCGTGAACAACCTAAATTACGGCATGACGGGCGGCCAGGTGGCAGCCACCACACCACATCTTGCAAAAACCACCACAACCCCTGTGGGCAATCCGGAAAGCCCATTCAACCTGCCCCTTCTTGCATACGCCAGCGGCGCCACCTTCATTGCCCGCTGGACCATAATGCACGGCAGGGACATGGTGGAAAGCCTCACCGAGGCTCTTTTGCACCGGGGTTTCTCCTTTGTGGAAATTCTTTCCCCCTGCCCCATAAACTATGGCCGCAGGAACAAGGAAAAGCCCCTGGAGACATTGAAGCTCTACGAGGAGAAGAGCATCATCAAGAACAACGCCAATCCTTTGGAAATTACCCTGGATGCCGAAAAAGGCATCGTGCTTGGAAATTTCTATAAGGAATCGAGGCCAAGCTGCATTGAATCGTACGACCGCACCTGCCGACCGGATTTTCTGGAGCAATCCTCCTGACCGGCGGCAGGAAGGCGTTAAAAAAAATACTTCACAAACAGGTGCGTCATGACAGGCCAGGAAACCAGCAGCAAAAAGGAAATAGTTGTCACCGGATTCGGAGGCCAGGGCATTATCCTGGCAGGCCGGATTCTGGGCAAGGCGGCTGCTTTGGGGGATCATCGGGAAAGCACCCTTGTCCAGTCTTACGGCCCGGAAAGCCGGGGCGGGGCGTGCAGCGCCCAGGTAATCATCTCGGACGGGGTTATCCACTACCCTTATGTCCGAAAGCCCGACATCCTTTCGGCCATGAGCCAGGCAGGCTACGAGAAATATGCAGACCTTGTGGAAGAGGACGGCATAATCCTCATTGACCAGGACCTTGTAAAGCCAAAGTCCGGCAAGGCCCCCGTCTTTGCCATTCCATCCACCCGCTTTGCTGAGGAGCTTGGCCGCAAGATGATGGCAAACATCATAATGATAGGTTTTATTGTGGCCACCACCGGCGCGGTTTCCCATCAGGCTGCTTTGCAAACTGTTGAAAAGTCCGTGCCTCCTGGAACAGAAAAGAAAAACCTTGAGGCTTTTTCCAAAGGTTATGATTTTGGCCTTGCCCTTTTCAAGGGCCGCGAGAAAAAGGCTGCCGGACAGGTTGGAGCATAGAAATCCATGAAAAGAACCAAGGACCGCCTGCACAGGGCGCTTGTGATAGGAGCAACCCCTGCGGGCATTGCAGCCACCAACAAGCTTGGGGAAATGGGCTTTCCCGTAACCCTTGTGGATGCAGATGCGGACTGGAATGCCAAGCTTGCCAATGATTCCTGGCGCCTGCCCTGCGGAGTGCCTCTTAATCTGGCAAACCGCTCCGGGTTGATGCGCATCCTTTTGAACCCCCAGATTCGCTGTCTGGCCCCCGGCGAGGTCATTTCCCTTAAAAACACGCCCCAGGGCTTTTCTGCCAAGGTGCGCGTTCCCGCCACCTTTGTTGACCCGGAGCGTTGCATACTCTGTGGCCGCTGTGTTGCAGCCTGCCCTGCAAGGGAGCAGGAAAACGGCCAAAAGCCGGTTTTCTTTTCCGGGCGCATGGCCCTGCCCGGAAGGGCCATAATTAAAAAGGCCGCCTGCCCCCCATGCGAAAGCACCTGCCCCTTGGGGGTCAATGTTCAGGGCTACATTGCCCTTGCCAGGGTTGGCAAGCCAGGCAAGGCCCTTGAGGTCATCCGCAGGGACAATGTTCTTGCAGGCGTCTGCGGCAGGGTTTGCACCCATCCATGCGAAAAGGAATGCCGCAGGGCCGAGATTGACGAGCCTGTTTCCATCCGCGCCATCAAACGGTTTGTGGCAGACAGCTTGGCAGACGAGCAGTTCTCTCCGCCTCCTGCGCCATCAAGAGAGCAGAGCATAGGCATAATCGGTTCCGGCCCGGCAGGCCTTGCCGCTGCTGCGGACCTTGCCAGACTTGGCTACAAGGTGACGGTTTACGAGGCCATGAAGGAGGCCGGAGGCCTTCTGCGCTACGGCATAGGCCCCTTCCGCCTGCCCAGGGCCGTGCTGGACAGGGACTTGGCCTTTGTGCAGAGCTTGAGTGTCAACATTGTCACCAATTCGCCGGTGGACTGGAAAAGGGGCATCCCTGCTCTTAAAAAGGAGCATCATGCTCTCATTGTGGCCTCCGGCGCATGGACAGACCGCAGATTGAGGGCGCAGGGCGAAGACCTGCCCGGCATTTATGGCTGCATCTCCTTTTTGAGCGATCTTTACCAGGGCAGGGTGGGGGACCTCTCCGGCAAACACGCGGCAGTGATTGGGGACGGCAACGCAGCTTTTGATCTGGCGCGGGCCATCAGCCGAAAGGGCGCAAAGGTCACAATAATATCCTGGTTCCCGGCAGATATGCTTCCGGCTGATGACGAGGAAATCCGCTCTGCTGTTGAAGAAGGCATTGAGCTTGCCTGCCGCTGGCGGGTAAGCGCCTTTGAAAGGAAGGACGAAAACAGTCCTCTGCATCTCACCCTTTTGCCCCAGAAGCCCGGAGAGCCTGACGCAAACGGCATTCCCTGGCCGGTTACCGATAAGGACGGCGCTCCTTCAAGCCTTTCCTGCGACTTGGCTGTCATAGCCATAGGCCAGGCAGGGCCTTTTGCAGAAAATGCAGACACCTGCCTTGCAGTCAACGAGGCTGGCTTTGTCAGTGCAAAAGAGGATTTTTGTACAAGCATTGAAGGCGTTTGGGCTTGCGGGGATGGTGTTACCGGTCCATCTGTGGTGGTAAAGGCAATGGCTTCGGGTCGGGCTGCTGCCAAAAAGGTTCACGAGGCCATTTCCGGCGAACCTGTTGAGGTTGAAAAACCCCTTCGCCCTGCCGATGCTCCTTATCCGCCCATCAACCTGAAATTGCCCACAGCCCCCCGGCCCGATGAGCCGGAGCGCCAGCCAGCGGCCCGCATAGCAGATTTTGAGGCTGTCTGTCTTGGCCTTACCCCAGCCCAGGCAGAGGCGGAAACCGCCCGTTGCCTGGAATGCGGAATATGCAGCCACTGCCTGGAATGCGAAACCGCCTGCGGGGCCATAGGAGCACTCGACCACGCGGATAAGGATCGCACCTTCATTGAGCAGGCTGGAGTCGTCATACTTGCAGACCCCAATCTTGCCCCTCATGTGCGGGGCGAGGATGTGATTCGTGCATACGGCCCGCCCACGGCCAAAGCAGATGTGAACGCAATGATGGCTAGGGGTTTCAGTGCGGCAGGCAAGGCAATGGTTCTGCTTTCCGGGGCTGCCTCCCGGCCAAAGGGCCACGGCACGGCCTTCAACCCGCCGGATCCGGGCCTTGCGCCGGATGTCCGCCTTGGAATTTTTGTTTGCAAATGCAATGAGGCTCTAGGCTGGGACTCCCGCATGGACCAATTTGTGGATAGCCTTGGCAGTCGGCCTGGAGTAATCTCCACCCAGACAATTGATGCAGCCTGCACGCCCGAAGGCATGGCTCACATTGTGCGAACCGTGCGAACGCTGGGCATCACCCGCATGGTTCTGGCCTCCTGCGTCTGCTGCCCATTGGACTTTGTTTGCAGCGCCTGCACGGAACAGAGAAGCCGCCTCAAGCATGGCATATTCAAGGGAACAGGGGTTGCCAGAAGCATGGTGGAAACCTGCAACCTGCGGGGCGAGGCTTTGAGTATCCTGCCGCGCAACCGCGAGCTTGCCATAGCCCGGTTCGAGGGCCTGCTCTCCCGTTCCATAGTCCGTGCAAGAAGCTTGCGTGCCCTGCCTGCGCCCCTTCGCAACTACAACTTCACAACCGCTGTCATAGGTCAGGGGGAAGCTGCCCAGGAAGCTGTCTCCACCCTTGCTCATGCGGGGCTTGATGTCTTTGTTTTTGGCGCGCCTGGCAAACCCCTTCAAAAAGCGCCGGAGCATCCCAACATCAACGCCTTTATAGGCTCTTCCGTGCATCATGTTTCCGGGACGCTTGGCAACTTCCGAATTCATGCCCAAACGCCCGAAGGCATAAGGGCCTTTGCGGCAGGCTCACTCATTCTGGGCGCAGAAGCAGGCCGTACAACGCCCTACGAGGCCCAGGCAGGCCTGCCCATGCGCTCTGTTCAGTGGGCAATACAGGAAAACGGAGTCTCCGGCAGGCCCTTTCTTGCACCAGGGGCCACCTCCGTGCCGGGGGTTTTTCTGGCAGACCCGCCGGGTATTCCCGTTTCACACAAAAAAAAGGGAGAGGCCGCCGCTGTGCTTGCAGCATCGGTCATGCCGCGCGGCCCTCGCCAGAGCAAGGGCTACACGGTTGTGGTGGATGCCTCCAGGTGCCGGGGCTGTGGAGCCTGCACGACTGTCTGCCCCTATCAGGCGGTAAGGTTAAATCCAAACGAGATAAACGGTTTTTACGCCGTGGTGGATGAGGCCCTTTGCAAGGGCTGCGGCAACTGCATAACCGTCTGCCCCACCAATGCGGCGGACAGCCCGTATAGGGATCAGGCGTATTTGGAGAGGATGCTGGAAGAGGTCCTCCAGGCTGTATAGAGGGGCTTTGTAGGAGAGGCGGCCCCAGGAAAACGCTGGCTGTGTTGCGCTGCGCATCGGAATTTCGGTCATGTACTATGAGTACACTCCCTCATTCCTCGCTTGCGCGCCTTGCCAGCCTTTCCCTGGACCCGCCCCTGGCGCAGGGTGAGGGCCAGGGTGAGGGCGGGAAAACTCGCAAGCCTTGTCCGCCCTCATTTGACCGAGCACTGCGCGGGAGTGCAGGGCCGTAGGTTGGGTGGTTCTTGCGCGTAGCGCAAGGTTCACCCAACCTACGGCTGTTTTGTTGGGTGA
>JASEHB010000084.1 GCA_030018745.1 Desulfatibacillaceae bacterium
AGCCTGCATCTTTGAGCATTTTTTCAAGTTCGGCCTCTCCAAAGGGCCTTATTCCCGCAAGCCTTTCCATTATGAAACGGTAAGAAGGCTCAATTTTGCCCGAAACAGACTTGACTGCACCCAGCATAAGGCTGCCGCCCGGCGCAAGCACCCGGTTCATTGAGGCCAGGGCCTTTGCCGGATCCGGAAAAAGGTGCAGCGCGCCGCAGCAGTTGACCACATCAAAGACGCTGTCATCAAAGGGCAGGTCCAGGGCAGATGCCCTTACAAAAACAATGTTTTCAATGCTTTCTCTTAATGCGAGGATTTTTGCACGGCCAAGCATGGGCAGGGAGAGATCCAGGCCAACCACAAGCCCGTTGCGGGCCATGCGCGCAAGGGGCCTTGTGTAAATCCCCGGCCCGCAGGCCACATCCAGAATGCACGAATTAGGCCCCACATGGGCTGCGCTCACAATACGGGCGCACTCCCTGTCAAATGGTATGCCTGTTAAAAGAGTAAAAAAAGGGCTTTTGCGCCAGAAACGGCTTTCATAAATATTTACAATGGCCGTGCTTTCCATGGCAGCCTGGGCAAGGCTCCTTTTTTGGGGCGGCTCATCCAGAAGATCAATCACGCCGTCCTTTATGGGGTGCTCCCTGCCGCAGGTCCTGCATGAGAGGCTTTTGGCAGGGCGATTGTCCCAGGCGAGCGTCATCTGCCCGCAACCGGAGCAGCGTAAAAGGGCGCTTTGCATGGCTGTTGACTCCGCAATGATATTTTAAACAGAACCTGCATTCCTTTGTTGTTTTTTACCAAGTGTCTTGCTTGACAAAGGTTTTATATAAAAAAACGGGCCGGATTTAAATAGCCAGGCACGGCTTTTTTGAGTACCCCGGCCATAACAGCAGCGGAGCGCCTTTCAATGCCCGTCTTGCAGCCTTCGCCCAATGCCCGGCGCATCAATTCGATATGGTGTACAATAGGTGTTGCAAAAAAAGGCTGCAAAAAGGCAAGCATGGTGAGGGTGAGCAGGCAGCCTGTGCAATAAACCGCAGCCATGTCTGCGCTGCTTTTGCCAAGGGCTTTCAACTGGCGAAGGCTTGCAGCGGCAATTTGAAGCCCGCCAAAGCTGTTGCACCCGGCGGCCATTCCGCAGCAAAGGCCTTCAAGAATGTCTTCTTGAGTTTCAACTGTTTTTAAGCCCAGCAAATGCAGAAACTGCCTGCGCCGCAACAAAAATTCCCGCCCCAAAATGCGGCCGTGGCAGGAATCGTGCATCACGGCTGTGCCGGAAAGCTTGTTAGAAACTGCCAGCCGCCCGGCCTTTATGTCTTCAAGAAGAATATCCTCCAGAAAAAGGCATTCAAAGTCAAATTCTGCCCCAAAGCGCTCTGGCAGAACGCTCTTGAACATATTGTAGCAGGCAGGGCACGCAAAAACCATTTCCTGAATTTTTGTGCCTTTAAAAAAATCCGTAAGATACCTGGCCCGCTGGCGGGCAGGCTCCAAAAGCCCCATGCGGAAATACATTTCTCCGCAACAAAGGTCAAAGCGCCCGAAAACCGGCAGGTTTTCAAAGAGGCTGCCCATGGCCAGAAGCGGCAGGGCCAGCAGGTTGCAGCCTGCATAGAGAACCCGCCGGGCGCCTGTTGGCACTTGCGCCCATTGGGCGTGAAGCTGGCGCTCCACAGGCGTGTAGTGGGCATTTTCGCGGAAATTGGGGCTTTTTGTGGGCATGAGATAGCGCGCCCTGGCAGGAAGCCCTTCTTTTTGGTAGCGCCTGTTCCATGCTTCAAGGATGAGTCCGTAAGGGTCTGCCCCGTTGGGGCAAAAGGCGTTGCAGGCAAAGCAGGATATGCACTTTTCCAGCACAATGCTCTTTTGGCCCTTTTCAAGGGCGAAAATCTCCATTGACGCCTGCTCTTGCGTCAGATCCATGTATTGGCAGCGGGAAAGGCACAGCCCGCAATGTTGGCAGGAAGCATGCATACAAAATCAATATCGCGAAGAGGAACAAATGTCCATGCGGCAGGCAAAAAAACTGAAAAATACAATAGATACAGCTCGTTGTGAAAAATAAATTTTATCCCGTGCGGCGTTTACGGGCCAGGCTGTTGCAGTTTGCCGGGCAGTCCTGCGGCTTCAAGAACCTCCATGACGCAGAGGGCAAATTGCCGGTAGCCTTTGGCATTGTAATGGCCGTCATGCTTCAATGAATAATCCTCCGGAGGGCCAGCCAGATCAAGCCCTTTTTCCATGCAAGGCTTTATATCTGCAATTTCAAGGTCCTGCCTGCCGGTTAAATAACTTGAGTCAAAAATATCGTCCTTTCCAAGCTCAAAGGGGTAAGGGTGGTGTATGTGAACAAACCAAAAGCCTTCCTCCTGGCCCAACCGGGCAAATTTTTTGTGAAAGTCAACAAAAAGCTCTTTGGCCGCCTCCTCCATCTGCCGCCACTTTTTGGGGGGCATAAGAAAAGCATTCCATTTGAGTATGCCCATTGCAAAAAGGCGGAAAAGGTGGGAGTGCCTCCACAGAAATTCGCCCCTGGGGGCTACCAGTCCGCCCTTTCCCATATAGGCCGACCCGCGAACAGCCAAATCGTTGTAATCGGATGTGTTGGTGGCCAGTATGACCATATCCGGCCTGTATTTTAACAGGCGCTCTGTCAGCCTTCTGTAACAAAGAGCAGGGTCAGAGCCTGCGCGCCCCCCGGAAATGACAGAGGCCTGAACAGGCAGTCCCCTTTCATTGAGAAGTTTTTCAAGCTGTTTGGGCCAGGTTTCATCAAGAGAGGCCCCCACACCCTCGGTAAAGGAGTCCCCCAGCGCCAAAATCCGGTATTGGCCCGGCTCCTTTTTTAAGGGGTGCTCCCTGTCGCGCAGGCCTTCTGAATTGGTTTTTAAGTGATAAAGAAAATTATCCCTTTTAAATGGAATTGTGCAGTCGATATTGGGGTCGTTTGTAACAGGATGCAGAGCGTAGGGGGTCTGGTATCGCCCGTGGATCTTTTCGGTGTAGGTGGTTGCACTTTCAGTGACCCGCAGAAAAAGCTCGGCGAAAATTGCGGCAAAAAGCAGAGAAAAACAGACAATGCAAACAACAAGGGCTTTTTCCCTCATGGCCTTGTCCCGGTTTTGGTAATCTGCGAAAGGCGCCTTTGCCTGCCGCGTGAAAAAGCGCCTTTCGCAGACATATAAAACCCTTCAGAAGGGCAATATGCTCATGCCCCTCCTGCGTTTTTTATCAGCCGTTGACCTCAATGGCGCAGGCCATGGCCACTCCTCCGCCGCCGCAAAGGGTGGCAAGGCCAAGGTTCTTGCCCCGGTTTCTCAAGGCGTAAAGCAAAGAGACAATGACCCTTGCGCCGGTGGAGCCAACAGGATGGCCAAGGCCAATGCCCGAACCGTTGACATTGGTGACTTCCCGATTTAAGCCAAGCTCCTTTTCACAGCCCAGATACTGGGCTGCAAATGCCTCGTTCAACTCCACAAGCTCAAAATCGGCGATTTTGTAGCCGCTGCGATCCATGAGATTTTTCACGGCAGGAACAGGCCCAAGGCCCATGACAGAGGGATGCACGCCGCCCATGCCCATTGCCTTTATGGTGGCAAGGGGGGTGAGGCCAAGTTCCTTGGCTTTGTCGGCGGTCATTATTATCATGCCTGTGGAGCCGTCATTTATACCGGAGCTGTTGCCAGCCGTGACCTTGCCGATTTTGGGCACAAAGGCAGGGGGCAGCTTGGTCAGGTCTGCCATTGTAAGGCCGGGGCGGAAGTGCTCGTCATTTTTGAACACAATGGGCGGCTTCTTGCGCTGGGGAACCTCAATGGGAACTATTTCAGCGTCAAAGTCGCCTTCCCTGTTGGCGCGCTCTGCATTGTTGTGGCTGCGCAGGGCAACTTCATCCATTTCTTCGCGGCTTATGCCCATATGCTGGGCGATGAACTCGGCTGTGTGGCCCATGATGTAGGGCTTGCCTTTAAAATAGGAAAGGGGCGGCTTTTCTGCATCAACAGGCCCGTCTTCAGGGTTGGGCATGACATGCGACCCGCAGTGCAACGCCCGGATGAGGGTGTCCACAAACTCCGCATCCTGAAGGCGGCAGCCCCAGCGGGCGGCGGGAACGGTGTAAGCCACGCCGGACATATGCTCCACCCCGCCGCAGAGAACCACATCCACCATGCCCGCCTGAATCATGGCCATGCCCGAAAGGGTGGCCTCCATGCCGGAAATGCAGACCCGGTTTATGGTCACAGCCGTGGATGAATCCGGAATGCCCGCAAGAAGGGAGGCCGTGCGGGTAACATTGAGGGTATCGGCAGGCTCTATGCAGCAGCCGTAGCGCACATCGTTGATTATACCCGGATCAATGCCTGCCCGGCGAATGGCCTCTCTCATTGTAACTTCGGCTATTCTGGCGGCAATCATGTCCTTTAGGGTTCCGCCAAAAGCGCCAATGGCCGTGCGGCAGGCAGAAACAATGACAACATCCTTCATGAGCTTTTTCTCCTTTTTTAAAAAATTCCCTGTGAAAAAATTTCCCTGTCAACCTGACTATTTTGTCAAGGCCCGTAACATACAGGCAGGGAAGATGCTTTGCAAGCCCGGCCTCCTTTACCCCACTGTTTCAAGCGCCCTTGCATAAGCCTCCTGCGCCCTTTGTTTGAGATATTCCAAAATGGAGGGATCCGGGTCCTCCACATCAAAGCAGTAGCCGTCCTCATTTAATATGCCATTTGGAATCATCTCTCCGGTGCCAAAAGGGTCTGAAATCATGTCCTCGTAAAAGCAAACCGAAAGCCAGCGGCTTTCCGGGTCATCGTCAATCACATCCACAAGGGCGAATATGGGCCGGGCAGCGCCCTCAATGCCTGCGCGCAGGGAATATGTCACACCGGGGCGGGGCACAAAGGAGATTTTCGCGCCATCAAGGGTTTTTAAAAATTGGTACATCCCGGCAAAAACCTTTCGGGTGTCGGCATTGTCAATTTTCCAGCCTGCCAAAAACTTTTCAACCTGGTCCATTTTGCTCCCTTCAATTATATGGCCGCCCTGCTTTAACAGGAATGAGGCTTTTTGTCGGGCTACAAAAATCCCGGAAAAACCTTGTCCAAAGTGGTTTTGTTGGGTGAACCTTGCGCTAACGCGCAAGAACCACCCAACCTACGATGCTATCCCAACCTACGAGGCCTTTGTCAAAATCTGCTCCAGGCGGCCAAGGATATATTCCGTTATTTGCTCTGCACCTTCCGGTGTTAAAACTCCAATGTCGCCTGCAAGTTCGAGAATTTTTTCCTCATCAAGGCCTGTTGTCTTTTCCACCAGAAAGGTTTCCACCTCGCCTTCCGGCGGCAGGGCACCGCAGGCCCCCACAGTGCCAAGAAACTCCTCCCCCACAAAAATGGGAACCGTTATTTTGACCATGGCTGCATCGCACTCGTCAATAACGGGTTTGCCCGAAGCCTTGGCCTGGGCCGTGAAGTTCTGGTTGCCCGAAGCGCAGATGGTGGCAAGGGCTTCAGGGTGCTTTTTAATCTGCGGGCAAAGGCTGTTGCAAAAAAGGTGCTCGCCGGAAAAGCTTATGCCATCCGGGTTGTAAACCGTGCAGTCCAGGTTGAAGCGCGCATTAAGCTCCTTTTCAAATTTTGCCCAGTCCTCTTTTGGCATTATGTCTGTCAGCAGCATTCAATCTCTCCAAGGTTTGATTTTGGTTTAAGCTTAGGTTAATACCCGCATTTTTAAAGGACAAAAGCATTGTTAACCACGAAAAACACAAAAAATACGAAAATTTGTTTCAAGGGCAAAAAGCGTTGATGGCGTGCTGGGAGCCGGGTTGCCGCCCTTGCTCCAATGTCGGCCTGTTCACGCCGTTTTTTGTATCGGGGCAGAGTTGCCTATTCGAATTTTTTCGTGCCTTTCGTGTTTTTCGTGGTTTTAGCAGTTTTTCAAGCTTTTTTTGCTCTGTGTAAAATAAGCTTCCTCCAAAAAGCATCTTTTTTCTCATCCCTAAAAAGGCTTTTTTCGTATTGCAGCCAGAAAAACCGATAAAAGCATTTTAAAGACATAGTAAAGGGGTTTTATGCCCGAATGCATGGACTTTTTTTGAGCGGATGCGTACATGACTGCAGGCCTTTCCGCTATTTTAAGCCCTGCCCGATGGGCCAGGATGATAACATCTGCATCCGGAAAATCCTCCGGGTAATGGGGGCTTGAATAAAACAGATCTATGGCCCTGCGGTTGACGGCAAGAAAGCCCGATGTCGGGTCCGTAAACCTCTGGCCGACAATTTTGGATGCCAGCCAGCCGAAAAGGCGCATTCCGGCAAGGCGCAGCCTGGGCGCCTGGTAGCTTCCCCGGCCCAGAAAGCGCGAGCCTATGACAATATCCGCCTGCTTTGTCTGCACAGGCTCAAGAAGGCCCGGCAGGGAGGCCGGATCGTGCTGGCCGTCTGCATCCATGCAGGCTGCAAGGGCATATCCGTTTTTTTGGGCAAAGCCAAAGCCGGTTTGCAGGGCTGCGCCATATCCCATGTTGGATGGGTGCTTAACAAGAAATGCCCCGGAATTATATGCGATCCGGCCCGTGCCATCTGTTGAGCCATCATCCACCACCACTATGTCCGCAGATGACAGCGCGGCTTTTATGCCCTCTATGACAGCGCCTATACTTGCCTCCTCATTAAGGGCCGGGATGATGACAAGGGGCTGCTCCTTTCCGGCGGATGCTTTTTTATGGGGCGATTTGCCAGGCTGGTTTTTTGGGGCAAAATGGGGCGGCATTTCAAAGCCTGCTTTGCAAATGAGGCAAAGATATGTAAAATTAAACTGGTATCCTGCCAAACAACCTTATTCGGGGCCAGCAGCGGATTTATACAACAGGAATTTGCAGCCCGTCAAACCAGGCTGTTCAACCGGGCCGGGCCTGCAATGCAAAGGGAAAAACCGTGACTCCAAGACAGAAAATATTTGCCCTTACTGTTGGCATAATGCTCTTTGTCTTCATTGTGGAGCTTGTGCGCCGCCGCGCCTTGAAGGAGGAATATTCCTGGCTCTGGCTTGCCACAGGGGCTGGCATTGTGCTTCTGGCCGTCTGGTACGATCTGCTCCTGCTCATCACAGATTTAATAGGCGCTGTGCTGCCCACAACAACCCTGTTTTTGTTTGGAATGCTCTTTCTTGTGCTCATAAACCTTCACTATGCGGTAAAGATATCGGCCCTTACAGACCAGGTGCGCCGCCTTGCCCAGGAGCTTGCCATAGAACGGGCGCAGAAAAAGCCTGCGGATATCCCCCCGGAGCCGCAGGAGGATGGGCCGGACGGTCGGCAAAAATCCGATTCTGACTTCAAAAAGGCCGGGGCCTGATGGCCAGGGTTCTTCTCATCCACGCCGCGCTTGAGGCGCAATTGCGCTACGGCTCTCTGGCCTGGGCGGGCGCAAGGCTGCCGGGGCTTGGCATTCTGTACATTGCCGGAGCGCTTTGCAAAGCCGGTCACAGGGTTTTGCTTGCAGATACGGCCCAGCCTGGAGCAACCCCCAAGAATCTGGCGGATGCTGCAAGGGCCTTTGAGCCGGATATGGTGGGCATTTCCGCAACAAGCGCATCGCTGGCCCTTGCCGGGCGGCTGGCCGGCCTGCTCAAAGGGGCTGTGCCGGGTGCAGCCTTTGTTATTGGCGGCCCCCATGTCAGCGCCCTGCCGGAGCAGACCTTAACAGACCTTCCTGTTTTTAACTTTGCGGTTGCAGGAGAAGGCGAGCAGGCTGCTGTTGAGCTTGCAGACTTGCTGGACAGCCGGGAAAAAGCTTTTGCCCCCCCTGCCGGTGTGTGGGCAAGGCAGGGCGATGAGCTTGTGCGCGGCCCTGTGCGCCAGCCGGTAAAAAATCTGGATGATCTGGCCCATCCTGCCTGGGATCTGCTTGAAGGCTTTCCGGCAGCCTTTCACCCTGCTGTTTTCCGCCTTCAGAAAACGCCCGCAGCCCAATTGGTTACAAGCCGTGGCTGCCCGCATTCCTGCATTTTCTGTGCAAAGCCCTTGGGCAAAAGCCTGCGCCTTGCAAGCCCGGAATGTGTGCTGGAACAGGCCCTGATTCTGCACAAAAATTTTTCGGTTTGCGAAATTGCCTTTGAGGATGACCATTTTCTGGCGGATAAAGACCGGGCTGCGGCCATTTGCGAGCTGCTTGCCAAAAACCTGCCGGGTTTGTCCTTTTCCATAAGCTCGCGGGCAGATGCCATTGATGACCCGGCCCTTTTGGCCCTGCTGCGCCGGGCCGGGTGCTGGCAGATAAACCTTGGCATAGAATCCGCCGACCAGAAGATACTG
>JASEHB010000085.1 GCA_030018745.1 Desulfatibacillaceae bacterium
CGCCGCACCAGGCGGGGCAGCTTTGGCGGGGCCTTTGTTTTCCCCGGCGGGCTTGTGGACAATGCCGACAGGGATACAAGCCTTGTCAATGGCGGGGAGGAGCTTGCAAAAAGATGCGCCCTGCGCCTTTGCGAGCCGGGCCTTGCCCCTGATCTTGCCATAGGCCTTTTTGCGGCAGGGGTGCGGGAAACATTTGAGGAGGCAGGGGTTCTGGTGGGAGCTGGCAAGGAGTGCGGGCCGCCTGGCGAGGTACCCGATGCTCCTGACTTGCGCAGGAAGCTGGAAGCAGGCGAAATGACATTGAAGCAGCTTCTGCTTTCTCTGGGCCTGTCATTAAAGCCGGATCTGCTTTTGCCATTCGCCCGCTGGATAACCCCACCTGAAGAGGCGCGGCGCTTTGACACCCGCTTTTTTGTGGCCCGGCACATTGCAGGCCAGCGCACAAGCCCCAACTGCAACGAGCTTACAGAGGGCGTGTGGATTTCTCCGGGCAGGGCGCTTGAAGAGCACAGGGCGGGCAGGATGAAGCTTTTTCCGCCCACCTGGGCCACCCTGTGGGAACTGAACCTTTGCAGGGATGCAGATGCCGTGCTGAACCTTGCCCGAAACAGGGTTATCCGGCCCATACGGCCAAAGACCTTTGCAGACAAAAGGGGCGTGGGCGTGCTTTTGCCACATGATTCCGAGTACGGACAAGGCGGGTTTGAGGCTGTGAGCAATTCTCTGCCTTCCCGGCTGCTTCTTTCGGAAAAAGGATGGCTTCCGGCATCTTGAAAGGGCTATCATTATAACAGGGTGTTTGCATCTGCCCGGCAAGTGAGCTATCATGGCCACACGGTTATTTTCCATCAATCAGGATGTTGACGGCACTTATCTTTTCAAGGGGGAGCTGACCATCCACGATCTGGACTATCTCAAGGATTTTCTGGAATCGTCTGGTTCACGCAGCAAAAAGGTCAGCATTTCAATGGCGGAGGTTGAGTTTGCAGACACCGCCTCACTCCAGCTTCTTGTGGCTTTCAAAAAAAGCTTGCGGAACAAGGAGTGGAAAATCACAGCCCTTTCCGATGAAATGGAAAAGATTCTAACCATTTCGGGGCTAAAGCGTTTTCTGGAGAGCTAACAAAATCCTGGGGGGATTGGCCTGCTTTCGGGCAGGCGGGCAGCTCTTTTGGAAAGCCCACGGGTGCAGAGCATTATGCCAAAACAGATAATGGTGGTTGACGATTCACCGACTATCCGTTCTTCGGTTTCCTTTTGCCTGCGAAACGCCGGTTATGCGGTGGCCGAGGCAAAGGACGGCGTTGACGCCCTGGAAAGGCTTGCCGGCCTCAAGGAGCAGGGGGTTGCGCCGGTGCTTATCCTGACAGACATCAACATGCCCCGCATGGACGGCATAACATTCATCGGCAGGCTTAAAAAAGAGCCTGACTACCAGTTCATGCCCATTCTTGTTCTCACCACAGAATCCGAGCACGGCATGATTGAAAAAGGCCGCAGCGCCGGGGCTTCGGGCTGGATAATAAAGCCCTTCCGCCCGGAGCAGTTGCTGGCTGCCATAAAAAAGCTGGTGTGGACAAAATAGACCCAAAGCAGGCTTTCCCATAAGGAGAAGCGATTCCGGCAAAAGGTTTTGTCATGAGCGAAATGGACGAAACATTGCAGATTTTCTTCGCGGAGACAGACGACCTTCTGCGCTCTGCGGAGGAAAGCCTTCTGCGCCTGGAGTCCGCACCCAAGCCAGGCCCGGATGTGGAGGAGATTTTCCGGGCTGTTCATACGCTCAAAAGCGGCTCGGCAATGGTGGGCTTTCCGGTTATTTCCGATTACGCCCATGTTCTGGAGAACCTGCTGGAAAGGCTGCGCTCCGGCAAACTGGCCATATCAAAGCCCTTAATCAGTTTTCTTTTGTCGGATGTGGACTTTCTGCGCCAGATGGTGGACAGGGGGGGCCAGGGCAAGCTTGAGGCCGAGCCGGATATAATAAAGTCCAAAAAGGCCCAGTTGAACCGCTTTCTTGGCATGGAGGCCATACCCGGCGATGAGGCAAAGGCGCAGCCAGCAGCCCCGCCCAAAAAAAAGGCGCCGGAAAAAAAGGCCGCAGAGCCTAGCGCCCCTGCTGCGGCAATTCCAGCGGCAGCAGCCGGGGACCTTGCAGGCCACTGGAAGTTTTATCAGATTGACATGAAGTTCCGGGAAGACCTTTTCCGCAGCGGCCAGGACCCTATTCTGCTTATCCTTGGCCTTTCCGAAATGGTTGAGCTTGTTGATGTGATGCCCGATATTTCCCACCTGCCGCCTTTGGGCGACATGGACCCCTTCAGCCTCTACATAAGCTGGAGGCTCACGGTCAAGAGCAGCGCCTCGCTTGAGGAAATTGAAGATGTTTTCATGTTCGTCAAGGATGACAATGATATACACATTGAGGACATAACAAGCCGCTTCAAGGACGGCGTGGAGGTCATTGAAACCGAAAAGCCCCTTGGCGAGGTTCTGCTGGAGCGGGGGGCCATTTCCAAGGAGGACCTGGACCTTGCCCTGGGCCAGCAGAAAAGGCTGGGCCAGATTCTTGTGGAAAGCGGCAAAATTGATGAATCCACCCTTGAGCAGGTGGTGAGCAGGCAGGAGGAAAGCCGCAGAACCTACCGCAAGACCAGCGTGCGGGTGGATGTGGAGAAGATAAACCACCTTGTCAACCTTGCAGAGGAAATAGGCATATCCCTTTCCCGGTTAAGGGACATGATTTCCAAGTCTGCTCTGGCCCACGGCTCGGAAATGGAGCAGGAGATGGAAAACCTGCTCAAGGTGAACCGGGAGTTCCAGGAAAGGGTCAGCCAGATAAGGATGTTCCCCCTGGAAGGCACCTTCCGCCGCTTCCAGCGCATAGCAAGGGACACGGCATTCGAGCAGAACAAGCGCATAAGGGTCAACCTTGTGGGCCTGGATACCGAGCTGGACAAGGAGGTCATCGAGCACATAACAGACCCCTTGAAGCACCTTGTGCGCAACAGCGTGGATCACGGCCTGGAAACCCCTGCCGAGCGGGACAAGGCAGGCAAGCCCCCTGAAGGGGTCATCGAGTTCCGGGCCTTTCAGAAAGGCGGAATGATTCTCATCCAGATTTCCGATGACGGCAGGGGAATGGATGTTGAAAAGATAAGCGCCAGGGCCATTGAGCTTGGTATAATAAAGCCGGGCCAGGCTGTGGACGATACAAATCTTCTTGACATAATATGCAGGCCGGGCTTTTCCACGGCAGAGCAGGTCAGCGCCATTTCCGGCCGGGGCGTGGGCATGGATGTTGTGAGAACAGAGGTGGAGCGCCTTGGCGGAACCATGACAATTGACACAGTCAGGGGCCAAGGAACCACCTTCACCCTGTCTTTGCCGCTCACCTTCGCCCTTCTGGAGGCCCTGCACATAAAGGTCTGCGACCGCAGCTTTCTTGTGCCCCTGTGGGGGGTGGCGGGCACGGAGAAATACATCCCGGCCCAGGCCAGATTTTTCGGCGCGGGCCAGCGGGTTTACAGCTTCCGCGGGGAATATGTCCCCCTGGTGGACCTGGTGACCGTGTTCGGCATGGATGTCCATGACCAGGACCGTCAGAGCGAAACCCTGGTCTTTGTGAACACCTCCCGCCAGCGGTTTGGAATGCTGGTGGACCAGGTCCTTGACCCCCATCAGGTGGTTGTCAAAAGCCTGGAGAGCAACTTTAAAAGCGTGAAGGGCCTTTCAGGGGCAACCATAATGGGTGACGGCTCGGTTGCCCTGGTCATGGATCTTTTTGCATTGGAGGAGATGTTTTATCAGCAGCCTTCAAGGAGTAAAGTGCAATGACGGATAAGAAAAGCAGCAGAAAACAGGTCAAGGGAACAAGGGCGATTGGGCCTGCCGCCCTGGCCGGTTTCTGCCTTGTGGCTGCGGCGCTGCTTGCCATAGCCGGGCAGGCCGGGGCGCTGGATCTGGACAGCAGGGGCGGGCCGCCCATTGTGGGCGGGGGCTACATAGGCTCCAAGGCATGCAGCGAATGCCACCCCCGCCAGTACGAGCGGTTCATGACCTATTCCCTGAAGAGCCAGGCCTACCAGGCTGTGGAAAAAATGGCCAAGGGCCTAACCGAGCAGGAGAAGGAAAGCTGCTTTGCCTGCCATACAACAGGCTACCAAAGGCCCACGGGCTTTGTGAATATTGAAAAAACGCCCCACCTTGCAGATGTGGGCTGCGAGGCCTGCCACGGTCCGGGAACCCTGCACACCCAGACAATGGACATGGCCCACATTGTAAAGACAGTTACAATTGATGTGTGCGAACGATGCCACGGCGATGATCTGGTTCGATCCTTCCGTTACAGGAGGGTTATTTACGCTGGCGCCCATTAAATTTTTGCCATGAGCAGGCGGTTAGAAGGCAGTGTAAATAAAACCGGAAACAGCCCAAAGAAAAAACCCGCTCCAGAAATAAGGGGCCGGAGGTAACAAATGCTAGGAATCGTAAAAGCCTATGCCAAGCGTACCAGGTTGCGCAGCAAAATGCTTCTGGCCACAGGCCTCATCGTGCTTTTGTTCATGACCATAAACCTTATCTGGGTTTTAAAGCTTCAGGAGAACCTGGCCTTTGGCCTTGCCAGGGACTACACGGGGCGGTTTTTGAGCAAAATCGAATCGGGCTTCATTTACCCCATGAGCATTGGGGATACGGACTCCGTGAAGCGGGAGCTGCGCGAGGCGGGCATGGCGCTTGGAGAGCTTGGCTCCCAGGCTCCGGGCGCGGCCAACCAGCCCGAAGCCGCCCAGGTCCACCGCCAGGGGGCAATGCGCATCTTCATTGTGGATGGGGGCCAGACAGTCACATTCTCATCCATAGAAAGCGCAGAGAAAAAGAGCATCAGCCAGTTCATCACCCAGGCGGATACCCGCGAGGCGCTTACCCAGTCGCTTAAAACCGGAGAGGCCCCTGTTTCGGCTTTTCGCGAGGATGTGGGCGGCGCACCTTACTGGGTATGGATTCAGCCCATTGAGAACAGGGAGGACGGCTCCTGCTTGCACTGCCACGGCAAATCCCGAAAAATTTTGGGGGCCATTGTTCTGGGCCAGCCCATGCAGTCGGTTTTCTCGCAATTCAACTTCACCCGCAATGTGCTTGCAATCGTGTCGGCCCTGGTGCTGCTGCTGCTGGTGGTTTTTGTCAACCTGCTTTTCAACAGAATGGTCACCCGCCGCCTGGGAAGGCTAAACGAGCAGACCGCCCTTGTGGCTGCGGGCAATGTTCATGTGGCCTTCCCTGAAGACGGGGTTGATTCCATTGGCAGGCTCTCCAAGAACTTCAATGTGATGATAAAGAGCATCCGCGATCGCATGGAGTTTGCCAACAGTTTGAAGCTTGGCATTTCAGACCCCTTCTTCATGACAGACCCCCTTGGCAAGGTTACCTTTGTAAACGAGGCGGCATTGAAGCTGGTGAACAAGCCCGAAGATCAGGTTTTAGGCAAGGCTTGCAGCGAAATCTTCCTTGCCCCCCAGTACGAGGATGACTGCCCGATTAAAAAGGCCTTTGAAACAGGCCAGGCCATAGGCGGCCACAGGACGGCTCTTCTGGGCCGCCGGGGCCGGGAAGTGCCGATAATATGCAGCGCGGCCTTGTTAAAAGATGCTGCCGGCACAATTCTTGGGGCCTTTGAAATAATGCGCGATCTCTCTGTGGAGGTGGAATCCGAAAAGCGCCTGCGGGAAGCATATGCCAGGGAGGAAAACGCCAAGAAGATTCTTGAAAAGAAGGTGGTGGAGCTTTCCGAGGTTCTGGAAAAGGTCAGCCAGGGCGATTTCACCCTGCGTGGCGCCCCCAGCGGCGACAATGACGCAATGGATCTGCTCACCCTGCGCATAAACGCCACCCTGGAGGCAATGGCCTCCCTTGTGCTTCAGGTCAAGCACGCCATTTTGCCGGTCATTAACGGAGTGCTGCGCATTTCAAGGGAAAACCAGTCCCTTGCCCAGCGCACCGAGCAGCAGGCCGCGGCAATGGAGCAGATTTCCGCAACCCTTGAGGAGCTTGTTTCCACCACAACGGAAAACCTTTCCAACACCCGCCATGCAGATGCACTTTCCAAGGATGCCGTGAAGGTTGCCAGGGAGGGCGGAGAGCAGGTGGAAAAAACCGCCAGCGCCATGGCACAGATGGAGGAGGCCAGCCACAAGGTTGTGGAGATGATGGATCTCATCAATGAAATCACCTTCCAGACCAACCTCCTTTCCATAAATGCGGCTGTGGAAGCGGCCCGCGCAGGCGAGCAGGGCCGGGGTTTTGCAGTGGTGGCAAACGAGGTGAGAAACCTTGCCAAGCGCAGCTCCACCGCTGCCAAGGACATACAGGCCCTTGTGCGGGAAATTGTGGACAAGGTTACAACCGGCCGCCAGTGGGTGGGAGAGCTTCAGGACTGCTTCCGCCGCATTGTGAGCACTTCGGGCCAGGTGTCGGACGCCCTGGGCGAGGTCTCCATGGGCAGCGAGGAAAGCTCCAGGGGCATTGAGCAGATAAACCAGGGTACCCAGGAGGTATGCGAGGTCAATGAAAAGAACGCATCCTTTGTTGACGAGCTTACCCAGGAGACCCACAAGCTCAAGGAAAAAGCCCAGCACCTTCAGGAGATAACCGGCGTATTTATTCTGGGCAGCAAGGATGTTTTTGAAAGCGATATGGAAGCTGCCGACGAGCCTGCACCTTCGCGCTCCAAACCCAAATCCGAGCGCCGCCGGGCCAAGCCCGTCAACCGGCCCCTGCGGGATGACCTGGTCCACAAATCGGCAATGGAGGATCTCAACGACGATCTGTTGGAAAAGGAATTTGAAGAGGGCTTTGAGGAGTTCTGATGGCAACCCAGTATGTGGTTTTCTCTTTGAACAATCAGAGCTACGGAATTGAGATCTTCAAGATCAAGGAGGTCTTTTCCTACCGGCGCATCACGCCCCTGCCCCATGTAAAGGGCTTTGTCAAGGGAATCATAAACTTAAGGGGTGTCATACTGCCGGTGTTCGATTTAAGGGAGAAGTTCCATCTGCCTCCGGCCGCCTATACGCCCTTCCATGTAATAATCGTGGTGGAGATAGCCGGGCGGGTTATGGGCGTGATTGCAGATGAAATTAGCGATGTCATGGAAATATTGCCCGATGATTTCCAGACCACCGGCAACCTGCCTCCGGGCATCTCCAGGGAGTTTCTGCGGGGCGTGGGCAGGCAGGATGACAACATGGTCATTCTGCTGGATGTGGACCGCCTGCTCTCCGTGGAGGAACTTGAAATGGTGGATGCCACTTAAGTGCCTGAACTATTAAGCGAAAATGAGTTTCTGCTTCTCAAGCACCTTTTGGGCAAAAAAATAGGCGTGCGCCTTCGGGATGACAACAGGGAAAGCCTTTCGCGCAAACTGGCCAAAAGGGTGGACCAACTGGGCTTTTCCGGCTACATGGCCTACTACCGCTTCGTCAAGAGCCAAAAGGGCGAAAAGGAGCTTGTCTGGCTCATAAATGAAGTAACCATTGACGAGAGCCATTTTTTCCGGGCAGATAAGCAGCTTTTCTGGCTTGTGGAGGAGCTTATTCCGGCAATGATGGAAAACAGGCGCCAGCCCAGGCGTCTTCGCATCTGGTGCGCCGGGTGTGCAAGGGGCCAGGAGCCTTACACCCTGTCCATGATGATGCTGGAAACAATCCGCCTTTCACGGGCCTGGGATTTGAAAATCCTGGCAACAGATGTGGATGTGGATTCGCTCAAGGCTGCCCGGCGGGCCACCTATCCTGCAGAAATGCTCAAAAGCGTACCCAGGCACTATTTGTACAGATATTTCAACCCTGCTGCCGCCAAAGAGGCGGAAAAGGCCTACACGCTTAAAGCCGAGGTGAAGCAGGGCATATTGTTCCGCAAGCTCAACCTGCTGGAATTCCCATATCCTTTAAAAGGGCCTATGGATATTGTTTTCTGCCGCAATGTGATGATTTATTTTCAACTGCCCGACAAAAAGCGCATTCTGGAGGAGTTTTTCCGGCTTCTTGCCCCTGGTGGCTACCTGTGCCTGGGAAGCTCGGAGTCTCTGTTGGGCGTGGACGAGCGATTTGCCCTGGTGGGCCAGGCCATATATCAAAAGAAGGATTAAACTTTTTTGAGGCGATTTTACAGCCGCAAGCTTAACAAGCAGGTGGTCATGCTGCGGGCGGGCGAGTATTATGTCTCCCTCAAGGGGGAGGTTCTTTACACGCTTTTAGGCTCCTGCGTGG
>JASEHB010000086.1 GCA_030018745.1 Desulfatibacillaceae bacterium
CTTGTATTGCGCTGACTTTGCGCGGGTTGACATAATTTTCCGGCCAGTATTTTTGTGGCCGCCTGGCCGCGCAGTGCAATCTGCGGACGGGCGGCCTTGAGTTTTTTTTGCAGGCCCCGCAAAACCGGGGCATAAAGGCATAATGGATTATAAAGCCTTAAAGGCCAAGCTGGATGAAAAGGTTTTTGACCTTGCGGAGGCCAAGCGCGAGCTTCTTACCCATCTTGCTGTGCGGGAGGCTGGCGGGGCTGCCGGGGGGAGAATCCCCTGCCTTGTGGGGCCTGCCGGAGTGGGCAAGAAAACCCTTGTCCGCGCCCTGGCCGAGGCATTGGGCAGAAAGCTTCTGATATTGCCTGTTGACGGCCACGGCCTTACAGGCAAGACCCCGGTTTACGGCAAAAGCAAGATAGGAGAGGTGGTTGGCAGGCTTATCCACCTTTTAAACCAGAACCGGGGTCAGGATCTGGTGGTTCTTGTTGATGGCATGGAATCCATAAGCCCTGCATTCCAGCGGGAAGTGCCAATGGGGTTTATGGAGGTGCTTTCCCTTTCCCACGATTATGCTATGCAGCTCAAGCACATTGATGAGCCGCTGGATTTTTCGCGGGTTCTCTTTTTTGCTGCTGCATCAGACATTGCCTTTATCCACCAGGAGCTTCTTGCGGGCCTGGAGCTTGTTCTCATAAACGGCTACGGCGATGAGCAGAAAATAGCCATAGCAAGGGGCTGGATAATACCTTTTGCGGCAGCCGACTGCGGGCTTGCAGGCCAGGTTGAGCTTTCTGACGGCGTTATTTTTACCATTATCCGGCGCTACACAAATGAAATTGGCCTTGTGCATCTTTCAAGGCTTCTCCGCAAGCTCATGCGCTGCCTGGTGCTGGAAACCGGAGGCAGCGGGCAGGTGAAGGTTTCCGAGGCTGATCTGCCGCATCTTCTGGGCGCGCCCCAGTTCGACTTCACGCGGGCAAGGACGGGCAGCGGTGTTGGCATAATCAGCACCCTTGGGCGCTCCGGAGGGCACGGGGTTCTTGCAGACCTGGAGGTGGCCCTTGTGCCGGACGACAACCCTTCCGTCATCCTCACCGGCAACATGGACAGCCTTTTCAGGGAAGTGGTCATGGTGGCCATAACCTGCATCCGCCAGCGGACAGGCACCTTGAAGCTGCCGCTTGATTTTTACCGGCGCTACACCATTCATTGCAACGGAATGCCTGCCGGGGTCTTGAAATCGGGCGTCTCGGCAGGGCTTGCCGTTTTTCTGGCAATGGTTTCAGCCCTTGCCAACCGGCCTGTTCCGGCAGATGTCTCGGCTTTGGGGGAGATTTCCCTTTCCGGCCAGGTGCGCGGCGTTGCCGGTGTTCACGAAAAGGCCCTTGCAGCCTACAGGCTGGGCATAAAAAAGGTCTTCTTCCCTGCTGCAAACGAGCCGGAGGTGGCAAGCCTTCCTCCAGAGGTGCGCCGGGATCTGGCCCTTGTGGCGGTGAGCACTGTGGAGCAGGCCGCAAGCCTGCTGTTTGCAGATTCGGCAAATGACAAGGGGCAGACAACGGAGGGGTTTTGAAGATGCATCCTGCTCTTCTTGCAATATCCATTTCCCTGGCCGGTGCCATTGTCATCGGCGGCATGGTTATCGGGGGCCTTTACCTGGGCATGAAAAGCTTTGGCCTTACAGTACCCCAAAGGCCCCAGAGCGTGGACAGCCTTTTGTCCTTTGCCCTGCCACCGGGGGCAGCCTTGGGGCAAAAAAACATTCTGCCAGTGGAAAGCTTTGCGGGCCTGAACCCAAAGGATTTGAAGGCGGCCAAGCTTTTGCAGATAACTATTGACGGCAGGCTTGCAGCGGTTGGAGCCTTTTGCTTCAACAGTCCGGAGGCTGCCGCTGATTTCTGGGCGCGCTATTTTGTTTCGGTTTCCCGCCGTCATGTTCGCAAAAAGGCCTTCCGCAACAATCTGTTTGCGCCAAAGTTTGTCTCCGGCCTTTTTGGGGCGGATGCAAAGTTCGACATAACCGCTTGGCACCAAGGCTCCTGGTTCTTCTATGTGGGGGTGGACAGGCAGATACAGGATGCCCCATCCCTGAAAAAGGATTTGAGATTGAGCCTTGTAAATCGCATAAAGCAGCTTGACGGACGGATTTGACTTGCCATGAAATGCGCTCTTGTTTTTCCGCCATATTTCATCACCTTTCAGCCCTATTCGAGCCTGCCCGTGCTCTCTGCATACCTGGCTCAAAAAGGCCACCAGGTTATAAAGGCGGATGAGAACATTGATTTTATAACAGAGCACCTTACCGTTAAGGCTCTTTCGGGTATTCGGGACAGGGCCTTTGCCCTGTTTAAAGAGCTTGCGGCAAAGCCAAAACCCACGGAAAGGGAGCTTTTCCTTCTGCGCTACATAACAGGCTGTTTCAAGGATGAGTTTTTTAACCTTGTGCTGCCTGAAATTGAAAGCGCCCTTGAAACAATACGCAGCCCGGAAAAAATGTGCCAGCGCTTTGCTGCCAACCGCGCCCGCGATGTTGTGTTAAAGGCCCAGAACCTTGTGCTCCAGGATTTGCGGCTGCAAACCGTGCTGCGAACCGGCAAGACGGATTTTTCCAAGTGCCTCTCCTGGGATGACATTGAGCGGGAGATTGTCACAGACAGCGTTTATGCCCGCTATTTCCGGGAAAAAACCATACCTGCCCTGGAAAAGGCGGCTCCTGGCGTAATAGGCGTTTCCATAATTGTGGAAGACCAGCTTGTGCCAGCCTTTATCCTTGCCCATGAGCTTAAAAACTCGCCTTTGAGAAAGAAAACGCACCTTATTTTCGGCGGCCCGGTCATAACCATATTGAAAAAGGTGCTGTTAAGCCGCAAAGGCCCCTTTGAACTTGTGGACTCCTTTGGCGTTTTTGAAGGCGAGCAGACCCTGGACAGCCTGCTCACCGTGCTGGAAACTTCCGGCGAGCTTTCCCAGGTGCCAAACCTGCTGTACCTTAAAGACGGCAAGCCCGTTGAAACGCAAAAGAAGATGTTGCCGGAGCTGGACAGCCTTCCCACGCCGGACTACTCCGGCTTGGCCTTGGAAAAATACCTCTCCCCGGTTTTCGTTCCCATGATGAAGGTTTCGCGGGGCTGCTACTGGAACAAGTGCGGCTTCTGCAACAACCGCTATCTCACAAGCGGTGCGCCCCACCGCAGGCGCGCAGCCCAAAGGGTTTTCGATGACTTTGAGCAGCTAAACGCCATGCACGGCGTAAATTGCTTTGCCCTGTGGGATGAGGCTGTGCCCCCAAGGCTGCTGGATGGCCTTGCCCAACTGGTGGAGCAGAGCGGGAGGGATTTCAAATGGTTTGCCGAAGTGCGCTTTGAAAAGGTTTTCACCCGCGATTTTTTGCTTGGTCTCCACGCTGGCGGCTGCCGGGCGCTCACATTCGGTCTGGAAACAGGCAGCCCCCGAATGCAGAAGCACATGAACAAGTGCTATGATATTGGCGTGTGCGAGCGCATTTTGAAAGACTGCGCCAGTGTGGGCATAAGGGTTTACATGTGCCTGATGGTGGGATTCCCCGGCGAGCTGCCAGCGGATGTGCTTGATACCATGGACTTTCTGGATCGCAACAGCCGTAGCGTTTTCCACGCCGGGGTGAGCCACTTTGGCGTGCGCCGCTACACGGATGTTTACAACAGGCCGGAAAAATACGGCGTTATAATAGAGGATGATTCGAAAAGTTTTTCATCCACAGGCGATGTCAACTACGAGGTGAAAAAAGGCTTTGGGATGCCTCTTGCCCAGTCCAACTTCTTTTACACCCAGTTGCAGAAAAAGCTTACTCAAATGGGGCTTATGCAAAACGAGCCTGAAACCCATTATCTGGTGCGGTGTTAACCGCAAGAACCTAAAGAAAAGGAGAAAAGGCCATGCTCACGGGAAAAACAGTTATTGTGTGGGCCCTTGCCGCTGTGATGTCGGTCATGCTGCTTGCTGCACCGGCCCCGGCCAGGGCGGAGCTTTCCGTGGAAGCATACTGCGAACTCTTTATCAAGGCCCTGGATGCAGACATTGCCCTGTACCAGGAACTGGTCCGCGTCAACGGCCGCGGCTACGAAAGCGCTGCTGAAAGGGAAATTGACCAGAAAAAGGCCTTTGAGGCTCACAAGCTGGCCCTTGAGGCCCTCTATGCCCAGTACAACACAAACGGCCAGGAAGTGAGCCTTTTCATGGGCGCAAACGGTTCTGCTGTGAATGCCTACCTGGAGGAAAATCAGTCCGTGAAGGCCAGCATTGTTGATTTATCGGAAAAACGCAATTATTATGGACAGATGGTAGAAGAATACAAGAAGCACCAGTGAGGCCTGATACGCCCGCCCTTGCCCGTGGGTTTGAATATAAGCAGGGGCGGGTATCGTACGCACCTTTGAAGTGGCAAGCGCCGCCGGTAAGCCGGACAGGGGTTTTGCTGCCATCTGTGGATAGAGTGATTCTTCCGATGACGCAAACCAGGTCCCCATTCCTCTTGCCCGGCATACGGCAAGGCGCGGCAAAAACTTTGTTTAAACCGGCAGTCCTTGTGCTTTTCTGCCTGCTGTTTTTGGCCTTGCAGGCAGGGCCGGGGCTTTGCAGCAGCGGGCAAATAGGCAGCGGCCTTTTTGCCTTCACCGCCCTTGTGGACGGCAACTGGGAGCTTTTTTTTGCCCAGGCCCAAGGCGGCACAGCCACGCGTCTTACCCATACCCTCTTTGACGAGCGGGACCCCTGCCTTTCGCCTGATAGAAAAAAAATAGCCTATTCCACAAGTGACGGCGCGCTTCACATAATGGATATTTCCTCACGCCAGGCTTACACCCTTGAGTTTGAGGAAAAAGACCTCTGGCGCTCCCAGCCTGTTTTTTCGCCGGATGCAAAAAAAATCCTCTTTGTGGAAACCGTTTCCCGCACCCAGGATTACACCCGCATCCGCCTTTTTGACCTGGAAAGCGGGCAGGAGCGGCCCTCTGTGAGCCAGCGGATGAGCCAGTTCTGGCCATCATTTGCACCGGATGGCCGCCGCTTTGTCTATGCTGCTGTGCACTGCGCTGTGGATTGCGGCAAAATTCTCCAGGAGCTTTGGCTGGGCGGTGTTTCCGGCGGCTTTGCCCGCCAGCTTGTGCTGACCCACGCCCTGAACCAGCAGCCGGTCTTTTCTCCGGATGGAACAAAAATCGCCTTCTGCGCCGATATTTCCGGCAATTACGACATCTGGATTCTGACCCTGGCAGACCTTTCCCTTAAAAACCTCACCCAAAGGGCCGGCCTGGATATGGGGCCAACCTGGAGCCCGGACGGCAGACAAATAGCCTTTGTGTCCAACCGGGGAGGAAGGCTTGGCGTTTGGATTCAGGGCCTTGAGGAAGGCTCACAGGCAGAGGAAAAGAGCTTTTTTGCTGATAAGACCGTCCCGGTGAAGGATGTTGACTGGAAGTAGGTTGGGTGGTTCTTGCGCTTAAAGCGCAAGGTTCACCCAACAATTTGCTTTTGCAGGTGGAGTCGGCTTTGACAGGCCGGGCCTGAATACAGCCCGGCAACACAACGATTTTCAAGGATTTAAATCATGAAAAAAAATGGATTGACAGGCAGCATAAGGCTTTTGGCCGCAATCTGCTTTGTTTTCTGTGCCCTGGCATACTACGGCCCGGCGGCGGCATCAGGCCAGCTCATTGCCGATGTGGCGGTTTCGGGGGATTCCTTCAACCCCACTGCCGGTCAGCGCATCACCCTTTCCTTTTCCCTGGCCAGGGATGCCCTTGTAACGGTCAATGTCTATGACCCGGATGATCACCTCATCGCGGTTCCGGCCAAAGAAGCAGCCCTTTTGGCAGGCAAAAATGAAGTTGTCTGGACAGGCAGGGATACAAAAGAGCGCATTGTCCCTGACGAGGCCTATTACTTCACCATTGAGGCGGCAACTTCTGACGGAAAGGTCGAGGTTTGGGACCCCACGGTTTTTTCCGGCGGTGTGGAGCACGAAATACAGGCCGTGGAAATAAGCCGCGAAAAGGGCATAGTGAGCTTTGCCATGCCTGAAGCGGGCCGGGTTTCCGTGCGCCTGGGAACCACTGGCGGGCCGCTTTTCAAAACCCTTTCCAACTGGGCTGCCCGCACGCCGGGCAGGGTAACCCTTTTCTGGGACGGCTTTGATCAGGACAGGCTTTTCTCCCTGTGGGAGGACAAGCGCTTCAAAATGGTCATCCTTTATTTCACCCTGCCCCAAAGCACGGTAATAACCTTTGGCAACAGCGACATGGACTATCAGAGCTACCGCCAGGAAATTGGCTTGCAGCAACCGCTAAAACCCGAAAGGCCAAGGGTTGTTGACCCGTCTTTGAGAATCTCCCCCCATTGGAAATACGACCGCCTTTGGGACAGGCCCCCGGAGATAATAATGACCTTCCCCCAGGCGCCTGTTGATGAAAACGGCATTCCCATGCTCAAGGGCAGGGCGCTTGTTCATGTGGACATAGCCCCCAAGGACAAGGCTTATTTTCAGGATATGCAGTATGAAATCTGTTTTTTCCTTGACGGAGCCTACTACGCGGAGGAGGAGATAGGCTATGCGCCCTACAACTGGGTTTGGGAAACAGGCCCTGTTGAGGCTGGCGAGCGCATACTCACGGTCAACCTTTCCAGCTACAAGGATCAGCTTGGGGTCATAAGCCGCAAGATAAGGATTGTGAAATGAAAGGCCGCAGCAAGGCTGCCTGCATTTTTAACCGGCGGGCGACAGGGCTTTTTGCCATCTGCCTTGCCGGGGCGCTTTTGTGCCTTTTCATGGCCGCAGAGCTTGTTGCAGAAACCCAAGGCGGGCTTGTTTGCGAAAACCCGGTGTTTGATTTTGGCATTGCCGGGCCGGGAGATGAAATTACCCATGTTTTCTGGCTGGCCAACAACTCACAACAACCAGTAATCATAACAAGAATTGTCGCTCCATGCGAGACGGCCCTTGACCAGAAGCCCGAAGAGCCTGTGGCGCCGGGTTTTAGCTTTCCCCTTGGCCTGCGCATAAAGGCCGAGGAAACGCCGGGGCATTTTGCCCGGCGCATTATTATCCATTACGGCGGCCAGGCCAGCCAGGAGCTTGCCCTGGAAATAAAGGGCCAGGTGAAAACCGGCATTGTGCTTATCCCCGGCTCCATAGTTCTTAAGGCCGGGGATGGGGTGGATGAGCAGGCTTCCGGGTCATCCCTTGCGGTGAGCCTTGATGCTGACGAGCTTTTTCTGCACAGGGTTTCCACCCAGGTGGACTGGCTTTCTGTTTCCTTTACGCAGGAAGCCTTCCGGGGCCGAAGGGCCTACCGGGTTTTTGTGAGCCTTGGGCCGGATGCGCCAGAAGGCCAATTCATGGAAACAGTGACCCTGCACACGGGCAGCCAGAGCAGGCCCAGGCTGGATATAGTGGTGCGGGGAGAGGTGGGCAGGTAAGGCCAAGCCGGATTATTCGGGCCGCAGTTCTTTCAAAAAAGCCAACAAAACCATGCAGCAGGGCGAAAAAGGTGTTCATAAGCAAAAAAGGTGCAGTGTTCATAAAGTTAAAGTTGCGGCAAAGGGGGAAATTGTCTCACGGCTTTTAAAAAAGGAGGAATGTAAATGAAGGCAAAGTGGATTGCATTGGCGCTTGTTGTTTTTTGTTTTGCGGCCCCGGCAAGCCTTCTGGCCCAAAAGGGCCAGGTGGTTGTTTACACAAGTGTTGACCAGATATTTTCCCAGCCCATTCTCGAAGCCTTTGAAAAGGAGACGGGCATAAAGGTTCTAGCCGTTTACGATGTGGAGGCAAGCAAGACCACGGGGCTTGTAAACCGGCTAATTGCAGAGAAGAACAAGCCCCGTGGCGATGTTTTCTGGAACGGGGAAATAGTTCGCACCATTGTTCTTAAAAACAACGGCGTATTGGCCCCCTACAATTCGCCTTCAGCCGCCAACATCCCCGCCGTGTTCAAAGATGAGCAAGGCTACTGGACAGGCTATTCGGCAAGGGCCAGGGTTCTTATCGTCAACAATGATCAGCTTGATGAAGATAGTGCGCCTTCCTCCATATTCGATTTTTTGAAGCCCCAGTGGAAGGGCCGTTTTTCAATGGCTTATCCGCTTTTCGGCACAACAGCCACCCATGTGGCGGCCCTCTATGCGGTTTTGGGCAAGGAGATGACGGAGTTTTACCTCAAGGGCATAAAGGAA
>JASEHB010000087.1 GCA_030018745.1 Desulfatibacillaceae bacterium
CCGCAAAAAAACAAGCATCTGCATGATACCCCAAGCCCTTGGGGGCCTTGGCTGGGGATTTCTGGACATGTTTGTGGCCATAGAGGAGTTTGTGGCCGCAGATGTTTCCACCACGGCCTTTTTCATGTTCAACCTTTTTGGGCCTGTATGCGCTTTTGTGGAATTTAAGCCTGAAATCTGCCTTTCCATGATGCGCGACCTTGTAACCGCCCAGCGCCGGGATGAGCCGCTGTTTTTTGCCTGGGCGCTCACCGAGCCTGCCTGCGGCACGGACAATTTGAATGAAGATGCCTGCCGCACCCAGAAGCCCACCTTCCAGGTGACAAGGGAGGATGGCGGATACAGGCTTAACGGGATAAAGCACTTCATAAGTAACGGCAGCCTTGCCCATTCAATGCTTGTGATAGCTCCTGCAGATGCGGCAAACCCGCTGGACAGCCTTGCCTGCTTTTTTGTGCCTGCCAATTCCGATGGTTTTTCCGTTGGCCGGGTGGAAAAAAAGATGGGCCACCGCGCCAAACATACAGCAGAGCTTGTTTTTGCAGATGTTTTTGTGCCGGATGAAAGTGTATGGGAAAAGCCGGGCCGAGGATGGCGGCACACAATGGAGGTGCTGGCTGTTTCCACGGGTGCTGTGGGAATGCTTGGCCTGGGCCTGGCCCGTGGAGCGCTGGAGCGCTGCATCCGTTACTGCCAGGCCACAGTTGTCAACGGACGGCCCCTTATTGAGGAAAACTGGGTTCAAATTGCCATAGCAGACATGCTGGCTAAAATAATGACCGTGAGGGCCAAGCTTCTGGACTTTGCCATAGGGGCAGATGCCCTGCTGGTGACTCGCATTCTGGATAAGCCCCTGGTCAAGGCGGCTCTCGATATTTTGCCGGAAAAGCTTCTGCTTGGCGAATCTTTGGAAGCACTGGCCAAATCGCCGGGGGTTTCAAATCTTGTAAGCAATTTCAAGCACGCCCAGGTGCCCGATGAGGTTGTGGCATATTTCAAGGCCCAGGGGGCCTGCGTAAAGGTGGCGGGTTCTGATCTGGCAATGGAGGTAAGTAGCCGGGTGCTGGACATTGTGGGCCTGGAAGGCGCGGGTCATGCAGCAGGCATGGAAAAAATCTTTCGGGACGCCAAGGCCACACAGATTTACGAAGGCGCGAACCAGGTGGGCCGCCTCACCCTTTTTGCCCATGAGTTTAGGGGGGCGGCCTCATGAAATATTCAAAGGAGCATAAAATATTTTTGCGGGAGTGCGCCCGCTTTGCAGAAAAAAACATTGCCCCCGGCCTGCTTGATGCGGACAAATTCAGGGACAGGGCCTGGCTTTGTGAGATTTATAAAAAAAGCGCGGCATTGGAAATTGCCGGGCTTGTTGTGCCCCAGGATTGCGGCGGGGCAGGGGAGAGCCTTCTTCTTGCCGGCCTTGTAACGGAAAGCTTTGCAAGGGTCTGCGCCTCTGCCGGTGCAATGCTGGCCTGCCATTTTTCCGCATGTTTTGCCCTTGCCTCAAGCCCTGATTCCTGCGCCAGGGAGCTTCTTTGCGACCTTGCTTCAGGCAAAATTTCCGGCCCTGCGGTTTTTCTTTTTCCCGCCGCGCCTGTCAGCTCCTGGCCTGCTCTGCAAAAAAACGGCGATGCAAAGCTTGTTTGCGGCCGTGCGCCTGTTGTGCCGGGGGCTTTGCAGGCAGGGCTTTTTGTCATTGCCCTGCCCGGAGAAGACGGCCCAGCCCTTGCCGCTGTTTTTCCGGGCGAGCCGGGTGTTGCCCCTGGCGAGGACTGCAAGCTGCCGGGCTTAAATGCCCTGCCCCATGCAGAAATTGTTTTCAACGGGGCGCTTGTTAAGGAAAAACACCTGCTGGCAGACCCCAAAAAGGCTGTCAATGCTGTTGATGAGGGCAAAAGGGCTTTTTACTGCCTGACCGCCGCCGTATCCTGCGGCCTGGCTGCAAGTGCTGCAAACCAGGCTTTTGAGCACGCAAAAGGCCGCTATCAGTTTGGGAGAATGTTGATTGAGCACTCGGAAATTGCACGAATGACGGGCATGATGCGCCTGAAACAATCCGCAGGCCGGGCAGCATGGGAAGCTGTTGCGCAAAATGAGGCAGGGAATCTTGCAGACGCCCTGTATGCAAAGGCTTTTTGTGCAGACAGCGCTTTAGAGACCGCAGGTGATGCCTTGCAGATAATGGGGGGCTACGGATATATGCACGAATACGGCATGGAAAAGCGGATGAGGGATGCCAAAACCCTTCAACTGGAAGGCGGCTCCACCCCCTATCTTGTGCAGGAAGGAATTAGTCCGCAACACCCGTAACACGCTTATTGAATCTGCCCTGCCATTTAAGGGTGTTGTATTTTGGAGGCAAGATGAGCGATTCTTTGGAAAAAAGGATAACCCTGCTGGAGGACATTGAGGCCATAAAAAGGCTGAAGGCCCTTTACTGCTTCCTTGTGGATGACGCTGTTGCGGGTGACTCCTCAAAAGCCCTTGAGCTTGTTGATCTGTTTACAGATGATGGCTGGGCGGATTTTGGCGACTTTGGCCGCTTTGAAAAAAAGGAGGGGCTGACTGTCTTTTTCAAGGACATTGTACCGGGCCTGCTCTCCTACACTGCCCACATGGTTCACAACCCGGTGATAGACATTGAAGGCGATACGGCAAGGGGCCGCTGGTACTTTGAAGTGCCTTCCACCCTGAAGGCAACCAACATGGCAGGCTGGCTCCAGGGCCGCTACGATGAGCAGTATATAAAGACAAATGGCCGCTGGTTGTGGCTTTCCATAACAGCCCGCTTTGAATACGCCACACCCTTTGACCAGGGCTGGGCAAAGGTGAAATCGTTTTCGCTGTAAGGCCCTATTTTACAAGCAGCACAGGGCACTGGCTTAAAATGCCCACCTTGTGGCTTATGGTTCCCCAGCCTTCCACCGGAGAATCAAGGCTTATTCTGCGCGAGCTTAACACAATCAGATCCACCTTGCGCTCTAAAGCAAACCCAAGTATTTGCCCTGCCCGGTTTCCGTAAACAATCTTCTGGCGGATTGTTATGCCGCTGTCAGCAAAAGGCCCTTCAAGCTTGTCCATCTCTTGAGCAGCCCTTTTTTCAAGCTTCATGTAAAAGTCTTTTATCTCAACAAAGTCTGCGTCTGAAATGGTTTCAATCACATGAAAAAGGGTGATTGAGGCATTGCTTTCCCTTGCCAGTGATACGGCAATGGAAAGGGCCTTTTGGTTGGCATCGGAAAAATCTACAGGAATAAGGATGTTTTTGAACATGGCATAAATCCTTTTTTTAAAGGGTTGCGCTGCTTTTTTAACTGATTTGCTTTATGCCAATATAAGCATTTTGCCCCATGGGGCAATGCCGCCTTAAAACGGGCGAAACGGGCAGGGCGAAGGACCTTTTTGCTGCCCGATTTTGGTTTTTATTTGGCCGGGGCTGCTGCCTGTTCTACAAGCTCTTTAACAAGGGAGGCGGTGGCGCGCGGCCTTTCCATGGGTATAAGGTGTCCTGCCCCTTCAATAAGCCTATAACGGCCCTTTGGCAGCATTGCAGCAGCCTTTTTAAGATCAATGAAGGCGCGGTTTTCGCTTTTTTCGCCCTCTGCCAAAAGGGTTGGGCAGCTCACTTTTTGCAGCAGGGGCCAGGGATCTGTGATTACGCTGCCCATGAAAAGCGAAGCCTCCCTTACCGGAGTGCAGACAAGGGTAAGGCCATTGTTGTCATCAGGCTTCATGCCGCGGGCAATGTAGAGATCAAGCATTTCCTCATCCCAGCTTGCAAAAAGGGGCTTTTTGCGCAGGTAATCCTTTGCCTCCTCTTCAGAATCCCAGTGGTTGCGGCGGCGGATGGATTTGCTTGCAAGGGGGTGATCATTCACGCCTATTTTGACACCGTAAAACTCCTGGGGCAGAAAAATAGGCTCAATGAGGAGCATTCCGCTGGCTCTTGGGCCGTAGTTGGCCTCTGACAGGGCTGCTATGACCGCACCCATTGAATGGCCCACAACAAAGGGCTTTTCCAGGGCAAGCTTATCAAAAAGCCCGGCAATGTCCTTTGCCAGAATATGCCAGGCAAGGCCGCCCTGCTCCGGGTCGGCAGAGCGATGATCGCAAAAATAAGGGGCAATCACCATGTGGTCACCGGCAAGCTGCCTTGCAATGGGGTCCCATATCCAGGGCATAAAGCCTGTTGCGTGCAAAAAAACTATCGGCATGCCCTTGCCAGGGTACAGCAGGTATTGGATATCCACATCGCCGACAGAGGCAACAAGAGCTTTGGGGCTTATCTTTGTCATTTCAATCTCCCTGATTTGGCGTTTCACGGGCTTTTTTTAACCCATGCGCCAGCTCTTATCAACAGTTTTGCTGGCAGGCGCTGGGTTATGGCAAAGCGGCCCTGCTTTTTGCAATCGGCAAAGGGCTGTTTTTACCCTGTTTCTTCTGCTACAATCAAAATCGTTGTCTTTGCGATTCTATCTCTTGAATGCCCAAGGTTAAAAAAACGAGGTCAATAAATGAGCAAGTTCAATCCTTCAAAAAAAGGCGTCATTGTTCTGTTTGGTGTTGCGGTGCTTGCAGCGGTGATTGTTTTTGCCCTGCTTGCCCGGCAGGAGGAAAAGCAGGAGGCCGCCTATATTTTTGACAAAACCCACCCGGTCAGTTTTCAGGATATTGCAGATGCCAGGGGGGCAATAGAAACGGATCTTGAAAAAGCGGCTTCAAGTGCGGCCAGCCCTGGGGTTCTGGAAAAAAGCGATCTGGAAAAGTATTTTGCAGGCGAATTTGTGGTAACGCCTTACACCCTTCAGTATTTCATTCACCTTACAAGCCTTTTTAAGGATGCAGCAAGCCTGGAGGAGGCCCTTGAGCTTGCCAGGGAGTTTATTTTCAGCCAGATGCCGCAAGACCAGGCCCAGAAGGTGTTTGCTCTTTACAAAAACTATCTTGAAACCGAGTTGGCCCTTGCAGAAACCCAGCGGGACTGGGGCGTGCCACAGACCATAGATGATGTGATTGATCTTTTGCGCCAGATTCAGGACTTCCGGCGCGAGCGTTTGGGAAGGGCCGTTGCGGATGCCCTTTTTGGCCCGGATATAAAGGTGCGGGAATACTCCCTGCGCCGGGGGGCCATTGTGAGGGATGACGAGCTTTACGGGGCGCAGAAGCAGGCTCTTATTGCAGGCCTTTCCCAGGATATGTGGGGTCAGGACGCAGGCCTTGTGGAGTCCTATCACACCCCTTACAATCGCTATCAGGAAAAGCTTGAAATGTACAAGCGCGATCTGGCGGAAATGGCCTCGCCGGAGGCAGCTCAATCCCTTATCCGCGAGTTTAGGGAAGAATTCTTCACGCCGGAGCAGGTGCTGGCTTTAGATGAGGTTGATTTCCAGATAGCCCAGGAGGAGAAGGCTCTTGCAGGCTTTGAGCAGGCCCGGCAGCAGATACTTGAGGATACAGAGTTGAGCGATGAGGAAAAGCAGAGCAGGGTGAGCCAGCTTATTGACAGCACCTTTGGCGAGGAGGCCCAGGCTTTTTTGCGGCGCGAGGCAATGGAAGAGGGCAGGCGGCAGATGATTGAGCAGCATGGCAGGCAGACGCCAGCCCAATGAGGCTTTTGCAGAAACAGAAAAATTTGTCTGGAAAAATTGCAGGGGGGAGGCTTTTTAATGAGCCTTCCCCCTGCTTATTCGTTTATCCGCCCCCAAAGGGCAAAAAGCAGAACAAAAAGGGCAAAAAGGCATATCCAGTCGCCCAGGCGCTGGTAGATTGTTTTATTGTGCAGCATCACAACCTGCTGGTTTATGCTTGCCATTTCAAAGAGGCCGGTTTTTGCGGCAATTTCCCCCAATGGCGTTATGACAGCGGATATGCCGCTGTTTGAAGCCCTTAAAACCATGCGCCTGTTTTCAACTGCCCGCAGTTGCGAGGCCAAAAGATGAACAAAGGGCATGGCCGAATTCCCAAACCAGGTGTCATTGCTTATGTTGACAAGGATTCCTGCCCCGCAGTCAAGGGATTTTGCCACAAAGCGCGGATAGATTGATTCAAAGCAGATGGAAACCCCAATGGCCCCAAAGGGCGTTTCAACGCAGGCGCTTGTTTTGCCCGGCAAAAAGTTGGCAGGCGCATTGTAGTAAGTGCCAAGCACATCAAAAGGCGCATTTTCGGCCCAGGGCAGCAGAATGTTTTTGTCATAGGCCCTGGCAGGGCCGTTGCCGGGCAGAAAATAGGCGCTGTTGAAAACCTGCCCGCCTTGCGGGTCAACGCGCAGCCCCCCGGTGATGAGCATCCTGTCCGGCCCCATCTGCCTTATCAGCTCCCTGAAGAAATCCCCGGTGAGTTCCGGGGTGGAGTTGAGCACGGTTTCGGGCCAAACAACAATGCAGTTCCGGCAGTCCTGGCGGCATTGGCTCATATCAAGGTGGGTCTTGACGCGGGAGTAGAAACCCATGCCGCTCCATCGCTCTTTCTGGCCAAAGCTTGCCTGCACAATTACAGCGCAAAGGGCCTGGCCCTCATTTTGAGCCTGTTGAACCCGCGCTTTAATCTGGACGGGCCGGATGATGCCGTAAATGCCCGGCAGCAGAAGGGCCAGCAAAAGGGCGGCAAGGACTAACCGGTTGGCTTTGGCAAAATCTTTAAGCCATGCTGCTGCGTTTTCGCCCTGCTCCCTTTGCCCGGCCCTTTTTTCCGAAAACAAAATCAGCAAAAGAGCAACAATTCCGTTAACTGCTGCGGCAAGAAAGCACAGACCGTAAAGCCCCCAAATATCTGCGCTCTGGGAAAAGATTTTGGACTGGGCCAGGGCATAGCCAATGCTGCCCCAGGGAATAAAAAAGGGCAGTATTTCCTTGAGGTACTCAAAAAGGGTCCAAGTGGCGGGAGCAACAAGGGCAAAATAAAAAAGCCCGGCTTTTTTAGGGGCAAGCCAGTAAAGGCAGAGGGCGAAAAACCCGAAAAGCAGGGCCTGGGGAAGAATGCCAGCGCCAAGCAAAAAGGCAACGGCAACCATTGCCGGTTTCTCGTACTCGTTCACCAGGGCCTGATAAAGCCAGTGGCCAAGGCCGGTGAACATGAGGCCCCCGAACAGAAAGCCCCGCAAAAATGCCTGAAAAAGGCCCTTGCAGCGGTTTATGCTGACAAGAAGGGGAACAAGGGAAAAAAAGCCAAGCCACCACAGGCCGGGTGTTGGCAGGGCAAGAACGAAGGCTATGGCGGAAAGGAAGGGGCCTATCACTTGGATTTCCCAACAGGCTCTATAGTTAAAATGGATGCAAGGGCTTTGACTGCCGGTTATTTGGCTTGTCCCCCTGTAAAGAATGCACTATGATTTTATTATTATGCTGGTTTGAGCTTGGCAATGCAACAAGGCCCGGCGGCAAGGCCGGTTTTGGCTTACTCTTTTTAATGGGGGAAAAACAGATGGGTTTTGCAAAAAAGACAGCCCAGCCCGGCCCCAAGGCAGATATGGCGGTCGTGGAGGCAGTAAAAAGGGTGGCAAAAAAGGAAATAGGCTGTGCGCGGGCTTTTGCCCTGGCCGATGAGCTTGGGGTGGAGCCGATAGTTGTGGGCCGGGCCGCTGATGAGGCGAAAATTCGGCTTGTCCGCTGCCAGTTGGGGATTTTTGGCTACAAGCCCCAGAAAAAGATTCTTGAGCCTGCTTCCCCGCCTCCTTCGGCCATTGCCAAGGCCTTGGCTCAACAGGCAAAGGATGGGCGCATATCCTGCAAGGATGTTTGGGCGCTTGCCAAGCAGTTGGGCGTTATCCGCATGGATGTGGCAGCCTCCTGCGAGGCCTTGAACATCCGTATAAAGCCCTGCCAGTTGGGGGCTTTTTAATGGAACTCATTTAAAAAAATGTGTTGCTCCAGGCGCCAAACAGGCATGAGGCCTTTTGGCGCCTGGGCTGCCTGGCGCTGCACGAGAATTCTTTTCAGTAATTTTCCTTGTCATCATCCTTTACATAATCAATGCCGTCCAGAAGATCCTCGGCAATGCGCCCCACTTCGGAATTAACCTTGCGGATAAGGTCATAAACGCTGCCGACAGTGCGGTCATGCATTTTTCGGACAGACTTTGCCGTGGGTGCGGCCACATCTATGCGCTCTATGGCGTCAAAG
>JASEHB010000088.1 GCA_030018745.1 Desulfatibacillaceae bacterium
CCAGACAGGTTGTGACGGCGTGGCCTTGGGCAGGATTGGGGCAGCCCGGCCCTTTTGCGCTGCCCGCTGGCTGGAAGGCCGCAAGGCGGATCTGGCCGATTACAGCCTTGTTGCCGAAATGCTCTGCCAAAGCCTGACAGAGCATTTCGGCCCGCCCCACGATTTTTCGCATCTAAAAAAAATCTCCCCCTACTTTTGCGCCAACTTTCTTTACGGGCATGGCCTGGACAAAAAAATCCGCTGTGCAAAAGACATGGACCAGGCCTGCAAAATATTCGAGGAATTTTTTCTTGCAGACCCGCCCATAAACGAGCTTCCAAATCCCCACCTTTTCAACTAGTCAAAAAGGCGGGGGCAGGAGTCTTTTTCCGTGTCTCTCGTGTTTTGCAGCCAATCACAGAAGAAACCTGTTTTCGAGACAGGTTATAGTCCCCTTCTAGTACCCCGAAGTGCGGAAGATGACCTCGCTCATAACCTCGTTTGCGCCGCCGCCTATGGCAATTAGCCTGGAGTCCCGATAGGCCCGCGAGACCCACATCTCGTTCATGAAACCCAGCCCGCCGTGCATTTGCAGGCATCCGTCCGAGACCTGGCACAAAAGCCTTCCTGCAAGCAGCTTGCCCATGCTTATTTCCTTTGTGGCGTCCTGGCCTGCCTGCTTTAGCCGCACAATGTGGTAGGTGAGGGCCTTTAGGGCCTCAATTTCGGTCAACCAGTCGGCAATGCGGTGGCGCAGAACCTGCTTTGTGATTAGGGGCTTGCCGAAAACCACGCGGCCTTTCAGGTACTCCACGGTCTGGTCCACCATGCGCTTTGCGCCTATGTAGGCCATGGGCAGGGCCGAAAAACGCTCGTGCTGGAACTGCTGCATCTGGTGAATAAAGCCTTCGCCCTCAATGCCGATGAGGTTTTGGGCAGGGATTTTAAGGTTGTCGAAATAAAGCTCTGCCGTGTCTGACGAGCGCATTCCAAGCTTGTCGAGCTTTTTGCTCACAAAAAAACCCGGCAGGTTTGTATCCACCACAAAAAGCGAAAAGCAATGGTAGCCGGGGTCATCGCTTGTGCGGGCAAGCAGGGTAAGGTAGTCGGCCTGGGTGCCGTTTGTTATGTAGGTCTTGCTGCCGTTTAGTATGTAATGGTCCCCCTGCTTTTTGGCAAAGGTCTTTATGGCGCCCACATCCGAGCCTGCATCCGGCTCTGTTACAGCAATGGCCGCCACAAGATTCCCGGCTATGGACGGGGCAAGGTATTTTTCCTTTAAATAGTCGCTGCCAAATTCTGCAATGGCAGGGGTTGCCATGTTGGTTTGAACAGCTATGGCCATGGGAATGCCGCCGCAGATTATGCGGCCTATTTCCTCAAGAAAAACCGTTTCCGCCCAGTAATCCATGCCCATACCGCCGTACTTTGGGTCATAGCGGATGCCCAGAAAGCCAAGATCCCCCATCTTTTTAAAAAGCTCGTGCAAAGGGGCAATTCCCTTTTCCTCCCACTCGTCAACAAAGGGGTTTATCTGGCGATCCACAAAGTCGCGGACCGCGCTTCTGACCATCTGATGCTCCTTGGTAAAGTACAGGGCTTCGGACATGGCTTTGCTCTCCTTTGCTGGAAGAATGCCTCTCTTTTGGGGCCTTGATAATTGGATTTGCCTCTATTTGCCCGTAAAATTGGGTTTTCGCTTTTCAATGAAGGCGGTAATGCCCTCAATGGCATCCTGGGTGCCTGCAACCTCGCCTATTTTGCCTGCCAGATAATCCAGGGCCTGCTCAAAGGGCATATCCTGCATGGCATAAAAGGCCTCCTTGCCTATCTTCATGCCTATGGGGCTTTTTTGGGCAAGGGTTTCAAGCACGGAGTTGACCTCGCTATCAAGCTTTTCAGGCTCCACCACCCTTGTCACCATGCCCATTTCCAGGGCTTTTGCAGCATCCAGGCGCTCGCCCAGCAAAATCATTTCCATTGCCTTTTTGCGGGGTACATTTTTGAATATCAGCGCGCCAATCATCATGGGCCACAGGCCAACATTGACCTCCGGCGTGCCGAACTTTGCTGTGGAAACCGCAATAACAATGTCGCAGGCCAGCATTATGCCCGTGCCCCCGGCCACGCATGGGCCGTTTACGCGCGCCACCACAGGCTTTGGGAAGGCGGAGAGCTTTTTTAGCAGCCCGGCATACTGGCCAAAGGCGTCCTTTGCGCCTGCATCGCCCTTGCCCATGCTTCCACCCAAGTCTGCGCCAGCGCAAAAGGCCTTGTCTCCGGCCCCGGTCACGCACAGCACACGCACGGATGTGTCCTTGGCAGCCTCATCAAGGTATTTATGAAAAAGGGCTATTGCCTCCGGGCTTAAAGCATTGCGGTTTTTTTCGCGGTTGATGGTAAATCGCGCCACAGGGCCGGAAACTTCGTATAAGAGATCCTGCTGGGACATGGCTTTCCTCCTCAGATTAGTCAGCTTGTTGACGCTTTTTCAATTTCCACAAGAATTTGGCCCGGACCCACCCGGTCTCCGGGGTTTACATTCACGGCCGTCACCTCGCCGCTGTATGGGGCGCACAGAGTTGTCTCCATTTTCATGGCGGAAAGCACAATCACGGGCTGGCCTTTTTCCACAATCTGGCCCTTTTCCACAACAATGCGGGAAACTGTTGATGGAATTGAAGGGGTGATTGTGTCCTGGGCCTGGGCGCTGCCAGCAGCCTTGCGCCTTGACAATTTGGCGTCTGTTACCGTGCGGGCAAGGCCGTCAATAAAAATTTCAAATGCCTCGCCCTGTTTTGCCGCATGAATTTTCAAGGAGCGGGTTTTGCCGTTTTCCTGCACCTGGGCAAAAATAAGGCCATTGCCAGCAGCAAGCCAGCGCACTTGCATCTGCCTGCCATCCACCTGCACCTGGCAGAGATTTTCTCCTTTGTCTTCAAGCTCAACTAAAAAATCTTTTCCGTTTATGTTGAGGGGGTATTCCACCTTACAGCCTCCAGGGGCCAAGGGTTTCAAAGGGGGTTGGCGGCCGTTTTTTTCCGGCAGAGGTTGATGCAGCCGGGCTTTGGAAGTCTGCCAGTTGGGCAAGCACGCCTGCAAGGGCAAAAAAGGCGTCATTTTGCGGTGACGGCGACCAGGAGCCAAAAAGCTCCGGCAGAAAATCGGTGTAGGTCTCGCCCCTTTCGAACTCCGGCGATGAAAGCACGGCGTGCATGAAGGCCGTGTTTGTGCGAATGCCCAGCAGAGCATAATCGGCAAGGGCGTTTTTCATGCGGGCGATTGCTTGGGGCCTATCTGTCGCAAGCACGCAGAGCTTTGCCAGTATGGGATCATAGTCCGTTGGCACGGTGAATCCCTCGTAAATGCCACAATCGTGCCTAATACCCGGCCCCTGGGGCGGGGCAAAGTGCAGAATTTTCCCTGGGGAGGGCAGAAAACCATTTTGGGGGTCCTCGCCGTAAATCCGGCATTCAATGGCGTGCCCCCGTGGCCGGATGTCCTCCTGCTTTAGGGAGAGCCTTTTGCCTGCTGCAATCTCAATCTGGCAACGGACCAGATCTTCTCCTGTCACAAGCTCTGTTATGGGGTGCTCCACCTGCAGGCGGGTGTTCACCTCCAAAAAAAGAAAGCTGTTGTCAGCATCCAGAAGAAACTCCACAGTACCGGCATTTACATATCCGGCAGCCTTTGCAGCGGCAATGGCGGCAGCTCCCATTCTTTCGCGCAGGTCCGGCGTAAGGGCAGGGGAGGGGGTTTCCTCAATTATCTTCTGGTGACGGCGCTGAATGGAGCATTCCCTTTCGTTTAAATGGATAAAATTTCCGTGGCTGTCTGCAAGAATCTGGATTTCAATGTGTCTGGGCCTTGCAAGGCGTTTTTCAAGATAAACCGCGCCATTGCCAAATGCCGCAGCAGCCTCGCTTATGGCAGACTTGCAGGCGTCTGCAAAATCCTGGGGCTTTTCCACAATGCGCATTCCCTTGCCGCCGCCCCCGGCAGCAGCTTTAATGAGAAGGGGAAAACCCACTTCCCCTGCCTGCTCTGCCAGGGCGTTAACATTCAGGCTGGCTGTTGTGGTGCCAGGAATGACCGGCACGCCGCTCTTTTGCATCATCTGCCGGGCGCAGGTTTTATCTCCCAAAGCGGCTATGACCTTTGAAGGAGGGCCGATGAACACAAGGCCGCTGTCTTCCACGGCCTGGGCAAACCGGGCGTTTTCCGACAAAAAGCCGTAGCCCGGATGAATGGCCTGGGCATTGGTCCTTTTTGCTGCATCAATTATCTTTTCAATGGCAAGATAGCTCTCGTGAGGCTCGGAAGGGCCTATGTGAATAGCCTCGTCTGCTTCCAGAACATGAAGGGCTTTTTGATCCGCATCCGAAAAAATTGCTGCGGTTGCAATGCCCATTTCTTTGGCTGTGCGCATCACGCGCACGGCAATTTCGCCCCGGTTTGCAATCAGTATTTTTTTGAACATGGGCTTGAATATCCTGTCTGGCGCATAATTTGTTGCCCAAGGGCCTGTTGGGGGAGGTTTTGTCGCTGCAAATTTTCCCTACATTCTGTATATGCCGTATCCCAGCGGCTCGGAGTGAACGGGCGCATTGCCTGCTGCGGATAGGGCCAGGCCCAATACATTACGGGTTTTGGCCGGGTCTATAATTCCGTCATCCCAGATGCGGGCTGTGCTATAATAGGCATTGCCCTCCTTTTGCGCGCCTTCAATAACCGGTGAGCAGATGAAGTCCTCCTCCTCCTTTGTTAAAGGTGGCTTGCCCAGCCGCTCATTCTGGTCGTTTGTGATGGTGACAAGCACATGGGCAGCTTCGGCCCCTCCCATCACGCCTATTTTGGCCTGGGGCCACATCCACAGAAAGCGCGGGGAATAGGCCCTGCCGCACATGGCGTAGTTGCCTGCGCCAAATGATGCGCCAACCAGCACCGTGAACTTGGGCACAGAGGCGGTTGAAACGGCGTTCACCATTTTGTGGCCGTTTTTGGTGATTCCGCCCTGCTCGTAAACCTTGCCCACAATGAAGCCGGTTATGTTCTGGAGAAAGACAAGGGGAACTCCCCTGCGGTCGCAAAGCTGTATGAACTGGGTGGCCTTGAGTGCGGAATCGGAAAACAGGATGCCGTTGTTGCCAAGAATGCCCACCTTGTAGCCGTGGATATGGGCAAATCCGCATACAAGGGTGGGGCCGAAAAGCTCCTTGAATTCCAGAAAGCGGCTTCCGTCAACAATGCGGGCGATCACCTCCCTTATGTCAAAGGCCTGGGAGAGATCCGGGCTTACAATTCCGTAAAGCTCTTTAGGGTCGTATGCAGGAGGCTCGGCTTTAACTTCCGGGTGCAGGTGTTTTTCCCTTGAAGGCAGGTTTGCAACAATGCTGCGAACAATCTCTATGGCGTGGGCGTCATTTTCTGCAATGTAGTCCGATACTCCCGACTGGGCGCAGTGAACCATCGCCCCGCCAAGCTCGTCTGCTGTCACCACATCGCCTGTTGCGGCCCTCACAAGGGGCGGGCCGCCCAAAAATATGGCCCCATGCCCCTTCACATGAACAATCTCATCGCACATGGCAACCCCATAGGCCCCGCCTGCTGTGCACATTCCCATGACAGCCGCTATCTGGGGCAGGCCCATTTTGCTTATGCGCGCCTGGTTATAAAAAATGCGGCCACCGCCGTCAGCATCAGGAAACATCTGCGACTGCAAGGGCAGGTAAGCGCCCGCAGAATCGATGAGCGCCACGGACGGCAGGCGGTTTTCCATGATTACTGTCTGGCAGCGCAGGGACTTTTTAACGGAAATGGGATAGGCGCTGCCGCCCTTTATGGTGGCATCGTTTATGCCTATGCAGACCTCCTTGCCGCCCACCTTGCCGATGCCCGAAAGAAGGCCCGCCCCGTGGATTTTGCCGTCATACATATCCTTGGCTGCAAGGGGACAAAGCTCCAGAAAGGGCGAGTTTGGGTCCAGAAGAAGCTCCAGCTTTTTGGATGCAGGCAGCTTGCCGGACTGCTCCAGACGGGCAAGGGCTTTTTCCGAGCGCTCGTTTCTTGCCCGGCCAAGCTCTTTGCGGAGATCCTCCACAAGGCTCTCCATTGCCTCAAAGTTTTTTTTGTAGGTGTCTGAACGGGTGTCAATTTTGGAGGCGATAACATCCATGAAATAAGGCTCCTGGCCATAGAGTGCTCAAATCGGGCCGCCTTGAATATGCGGGCGTATGTCATTTACGGATGATGGTATGAGGCATGGTATGAGGCTTGGAGGCATTTTTCAAGACAATTGTGTTTCTGCTTTCAGATGGAAGACAGGAGGGCGGTTTTTCCGTCATTTTTGCCTGTTGGAATTGCTGGGACAGAAAATCCGGGGCGAAGCATTTTTCAGCCGCTGGAAGGCCAGGGAGTGTGGCAGGCGTTTTCAGAAAAGAAAAAAGGGCGTCCCGATTGCGGCGGGACGCCCTTTCTGTGAGGATATTGGCAGGGGATGCTGCGGTATTAGTAGCCCCTGGATTTTAAGTCTGCAACGATGTCGGTGTAGAACTTGGGTGCGTCAAAGCCGGGGGTAAGGCCGAACAGGTGGCCCACCATGTTGATGTGGTCAACACCAGGGCTGTACCATGCTGCTTCCTGTGCGCCGCGGTAGTTGCCCCACTTTGCGGAGTTGACGCTCACAACACCGTCATTTGCGCCTTCGTAGATGAGCAGCACTACCCACAGGGGCTCAAGCACGATGCTGGGGCAGGACCATTTGGCCTTGGCGGCATAGCTCTGGTAATACACGCCGGCCACATTGGGGGTGTTGGGGTTGAAAACATTCTTCATGTAAGTGGTGGTCACATCGTAACCGTTTTGCAGAACATCGGGGTTCGTGTCGCCGAACAGGAAGGCAAAGAGCCAGTCAATGGAGCTTCCTGCTGCCTTGAGAAGGTCGGAGGGAAGGTCGAACATGACTATATCTGCCAGGGCGCTTCCCTGATGAGGCCCGGAGAGGCTGGTAAGGGATGCCACCTTGGAGCCAAGGCCCAGGTTGCTCATGGCGTAACGGGTGTAGATTGCGCCGTGGGAATGGCCGATGATGTTGGCCTTTGCCTTGCCGGAGACAGCCAGTATCTGAAGGTACTGATTGCGAAAATCCACAGCCTTCTTGTGGGTGCCGTCCATTGCGTTGACTGCGGTGATGTAAACGCTGGCGCCCTCTTTTTTCAGCGCACCCTCAATTCCCCACCAGTAATCCACAATGCCAAGTATTTCGGAGGTGGCAAACATTCCGTGGGCCAGCACCACCGGGTAATTGGTCTTGCAGCGGGTGGATGTGTTGGATCCGCCTGCAAGGGCGATTGTGGGCAGTATGAGGAAAAGTACCAGAAGGATGGCTGCGATGCGTGTTTTCATGGCCTGTCTCCGTTGGTTGGGGTGAATTTACTTGAAGCTGTTTTTGTCTTGATGATGGAAATATATAGGATGCCTTTGTTTAAGCCAATCGAGCATTGGTATGGAAAATGTCTGTTTTTGCAGGCAGGGCGGATACGCCCAAAGTAGTAGGCGGATTTTTGTGACGAAATACCACTTGTCATGCTTAAGCATGGTAAGTGTGAAGCCAAAAACTCATATCGCCAAAAATATCAATTTTTAACAACTTGATTTATTTGCGTTTATTTTTGTGACAGGGAAAAATGCATTTTTGGCAGAACAGGTTTGGGAAGCGCCAGAAACTGCCTTGAAAGGCTGGCATGATGATGACCTTGGTATTGCCCGGCTTAAAAAAATCTGCTGTGGGTATGAGGCAACCCCCTTATGAATTCGGCCCAAGGTTTGAGGCGAAAGGGCATAGCGTCTCATACGGCATTGTGCAGCGGGATGGTTTGCGTCCCGTTGGTCGCCGACTTCATTTGAGTCTTGTGCAGGGCACTTTTTTGCTTGAGCCATGACAGGCTGTGTCTGACACCTGATTTTTTCGGGATTCTTTTATATGCCGACAGCCCCGGCAAAAAGTACTACTGCGTTAAGTATTGACATTAGAATTTGATTTTGTTAAACTCCTGGCATG